>JBEQBT010000001.1:0-1353 GCA_041639705.1 Clostridiaceae bacterium
CAACTATGTAGAGTACAAAGGTTGTTATACTTGCCACACCGCCAGAAACTCCACCCAAAACCCTTTTTAACTTCACACTAGCACCTCCAAACAAAATATTACTTATTATGTTAATTATATACACTATTTGTTTATTTTCACAAATTTTATTAACATATGCATAAAACTTCACTAGAGGGCATTTAAAGGCAAGATAAGGGCAAGGGTATAATTATTCCACTACTACAGAAAACTACACCCTATGAACCCATACAGAGCATGAAGTGGATTATATTAATACTTGTCGTGTCTAATTTCCCATATAGTCCTTGTAGAACAATTATATTTCATGGAATTATCTCTATAACTTAAACCATTTTCTTTTATCTCCTCGCATTGTTCAGGTGTAAACTTTTTAGGTTTTTTACCACGTTGGAATACAACAGTTTTATCTTGATAAATTTTTACTTGTGCTGTATACCCTTCTTGTAGTTGCTTATTAATAGCAGCTAACATTTTAAATTTTATTTTATCGGATATACGGACACGTTCCCCATTATGGTACACCGAGAAAGTAACGGAATAATCATTAATTTCCTTTACATTTTCATTCATAACACAACCCCCAATATATATTTTGATAGATTTACATAGTACTATATAAATCGTTATCGTACTTTGAAAATATTTATAAAGATACTTAAAAAAGTATTGTATTTTATATGTGTTTAAAACCTCACTATACAGCCATAGAAACAATAAAAAGAAATAGAGGGTATAATGCACCCTCTATCTTTAAATTACTTAAATCAGCTTTTTATTCTTCATCAGGTATATACTCCATAATATCTCCTGGTTGGCAATCTAAGGCTTTACATATACGACTAATAATATCGGTTTGTACAATCTCATTCCTTGCAAGCTTTGCCATTGTTGGAGAAGAAATACCTGCCAATTTCATTAGATCACCTTTTTTTAAATCTTTTCTGTTTAACAAATCAAATAGTTTATAATATTTAATACTCATGTTTACACCCTCTTTCACAAAAATGTTAGCATATGTATTTTAGCATGTAAATAAAAAAATTACTGAATGCTAAAAAAAGTTAGCAAATAGTATTGACATGAATATTAGCGAATGCTAAAATAAATTAAGGAAAGCTAATACAATATAAAATTATTAGGGGGGTTATGTAATATGAGTATCAACGAAAGTGCTACAAAATTAGAAAAGGAACTGGCAGCGGAAGGAATTACAGAGGAATACATAATAAATACATACGGTAGTGTAGATAATTGGATAGATAGCATAGCAGAGAGCATGAAAAATGCAAAGAAATTAGGTTAAGTGGTTTCTTGATTAAAAAAGTGTAA
>JBEQBT010000002.1:0-3532 GCA_041639705.1 Clostridiaceae bacterium
TTCTTGATTAAAAAAGTGTATGAGGGGGAGGAAACTATGTTAAAAACTAAAAAACATGGTGAAGTGTCTTGCAAGGCATTGGCTTATTGCTTAGAGGGTGGCGAAGATAATACTGCAATTGAGATATTTGACGAAGTTATGAAGGATATAGCAATTGAACATTTAAGCAAAACATACCCAGAGGAACAAGCAAAAGAAATGTGGGATAAAATTTATAGCTTAGAGGATCCATTCACATTTGATATTATTCTTATGCTAATTCAAACTGATATGTTAGATAATACAGAAAATTGCCTTGATTGTGTGTCTAATCTTATTGACGCAGCTCTAAAAATGGACATTAAAAAAATTGCATAATAGTAACCCCATTTCATTAATAGTGTTAATACTATCATGGTGTTAGCACTATTTTTATATCTACCTACTTTACACCTGATAAAAGCGACACTAAAAAAACCACTATAAACATAGTAAATTACAGTAGTTACCAAGATATGAACGTCACTAAAAACGACACAGAGCAGATTATAAACTACTAGGGAAAACTAGGGTTAAAAACTTATTTAGAATATCAAGGTAATATCAAGGTAAATATAATATTATCCTGGTAACAGCAAAGAAAGGATTATATCAATAAGTATCTGCAGATTATGCAGGCCTTAAAAAGAGGTAAGAAGTATTCGGAGTTTTCGGAGTCCATAAAAAGAGACCAGGAATATATTAAATTTGTAAATTGGTAGAGAATAGTAGAGTTTGAACATTACTAAATAACCAAGTTAGAAATAATTTATGGACACGATAACGCGTGCGAAACAATATATTCACTCTGCAGGCATTGGACATGGACACCCTAAGGTAACCCTAAGGTAACGACAAGATTAGAACAAGGTATAAGCCAAAATAACGGTAAGGTAATGGTAAGGTAATAGTAAAATAAGGGGAAGGTAAGGGGAAGGTAAGGGATAAGGTTAGGATAAGGTGTATTGGTGTTGCACATAACATTTTTATATGTCTCAAATAACTATAGTTTAATGATACGGTGAGAAATAAAGAGAATAAATACAATAAATCAAGATAAATGGGTTAAAAAGTGTCTTATGAGGTTTGCAAGGTTTTCTGATACACTTTACAATATAAGTATAGAAGTTATGGGAGGGGTTACAATGAATAATATCTATGCTTATATTAGAGTTAGCACCAAAGAACAGAATACGGACAGACAGCATGAAGCTATTAAAGAATATGCTAAGGCTAACAGCTTAAAGTATAAAGCTATATTTGAGGACAAGAGCAGCGGAAAGAATTTCGATAGACCACAATACCAGGCATTAAAGGAAACAGTTAAGACAGGGGATACAATCATAATAAAGGAATTGGACAGACTAGGCAGAAACTATGAGGAAATAAAGCAGGAGTTAGCAGAATACAGCTTAAAGAAAGTTAAAGTTATAATATTAGATTTACCTCAACTTAATGTTGAAGATACTACTTTAAGTAGTTTATTAAATAATTTAGTGATTGAGCTATTATCATACATAGCACAGAAGGAAAGAGAGAAGATTCATAGTAGAGTTATGGAAGGGTTGCAAAATGCTAAAGAGAAGGGTGTTAGATTAGGCAGGCCCGAAAGAACACTACCAAAGGACTTTGAGAAGTACTATAAGAAGTGGAAAGCAGGAGAGATTACAGCGGTTGAGTTTTCAAAGCTATTGAACATAAGCAGAGCGACTTTATATAGATATATTAAAGAATATGAGGGTTAAAACATGATTAAATTTAATAGAGAAGATATTAAAAAATACATACCAAAGAAAAGTGGTATATATATGTTTTACAGCAAAGATTATGAATTAATATATATAGGCAAGTCAGAAAATTTATATGATAGAATGATATACCATACTGGCTATCATGAACATTTAGAAAGTGTAAAACATAATTTTGTATATATCAATTACTTTATATGCAATAAGGATTTACTAGAGCAAACTGAAATAATGTTAATTAACACATTAAAGCCAATGTTAAACAGGAAAGATATAAATTATAATTGCGAATACGGAAATGTTAAATATTACAGAGAAACAGAATGGGAAAAAGAACTACACCAAAGGTTAGACAAGACTATAGAAAACTTTTATTTATAGGAGGGGGTAAACATGGATAAGGTAAAGCAAATACTAGAGGACTTTAACAAGGTGTATGAGGAAGAAAAGGAAAATCTCAAGGTTAATAATACCCGTAACCATTCAAGTGACAAGGTTGATAAATCACGTTGGTATGAATACAGAATAGAAGGACTTAATCAGATCATTGAAACATTGGAATATGTCCTGGGAGAGAATACAGAACTTGAGAGAACATTAAAGAGTTATCGAGAAGGAGTTAAAGAGGATAAAGAGGAACTAAAAGAAGTTATGAGGGCGGAGGATTAAGCATGAAAGATTATGAAGGTATTTGTGCAATATGCTTTGAACCTATTGAGGAAGGAAAGGGAACACAAATAATAAAAGAGGGTAGACGATACCATGAGAGCTGCACACATGAACAACCTAATAACTATTATGTGAAACTTGAACAAATGAAAGTTAAATTTCTAAATACAGATAAGAAAGAGATCCATAAGCTAATGGCAGAAATGGAGAAGTTTTTTAGCATTCCTCTACTTAATGACAATACATACAACCAGGAGAATGGGGAAGTAATAAAACTATACAGGGAAATGAGTAATGCAAGAGATTTATAAAACGTACTTGTCAAAACTTGTACTTAAGAATGAATTTATAATGGAATTAACCCACTCTAAGAGGGCATAGGAAAGCTTTAAATGTTAAAGGGTACGTTTACACCCTATGAATATTTAAGGCTTTTATTATGAGTCATAACTACTTGTCAAAACTTGTATTGAATTTAATATTGCAACACTATAACAAGCATAGGAATGTTGACATTTGTTGACATTGAAATATAAGTTTTAAAATTAGGGTAAGGTAACCACAAGGTATAATCAAATACATTAAGACTTTCTAGACTCCCTAAAAAGGGCAAGGTAACTGTTGAAGAATGTTGAAGTCTAAAATGCAATCCACTATTTAAACATATAGCTGCTAACAGCATTAGAACCTAACAAAACCTAACATTCAAATTAAATTAGAACCTTATAAAACTTAATATGAATAAGAAAATAGGTTGTTAGTAAATGTTAGTGTTCAGAAGCCTATAATTGTTACGGTGTAACGCACTTGTAGTACATTTGTACATTAATCAAGGTGTTAATGCAGGATAAGAGGTAAGACATATTAACCACAGATTACAGGCAAAGCCTTTAACATTAATACTTTATAGTGGTATGACAATGATATTTTACTATTACTTAGTGTCCGACCTTAATATTCTTTGTTGTAATCTTTGAAGTAATCTTTGTTGTAGTATCTGTTAATGTTTCGTTGATTTCACAATTTGGTTTCGTTGAATTCAACAAATCGGAGTTTAGAAAACAACAAAAGGATTTTGAAAACTTAGTAATTAAATA
>JBEQBT010000003.1:0-47909 GCA_041639705.1 Clostridiaceae bacterium
TCAGATATTACTAATATCTGATATCTGATGAGGCTGGCACCTTAAATTTAACTTTTTTACATTATACTATTAAATCAGACTTCAATATTGAATATACTGCAAGGTCGCTAAACTCTCCATTCTTATTTATATCTGCCTGACGCATAATGCCCTCAAACGTCATTCCTGATTTTTGCATCACCCTGCCTGATGCCAAATTTAGAATATTATGTTTCCCTTCTATTCTGTTGATACCAATTTCCTTAAATAAATAATTGATAACAGTTTTTAGGGCTTCTGTTCCTATTCCTTTTTTCCAGAATGACCTACCTAGGGTAAATCCAACTTCACATAAGGAGTATTTTTCACTCAAATCCACTAATGAAATTTGGCCAATTATTTCACCAATCTCTTTTAATTCAATCGCCCAATTATAGCAATAATCGTCTGTATATGCATTAATCCATTCCCTAATAGTTTGTTCCGTTTGAATTACATCACTATGAGCATTTCTTGTAAAAAATCTGAATACCTCACTATCATTTGCCCAATTTTTAAACATATATTCTGCATCACTTGGTTTAAATCTGCGTAATAAAAGTCTTTCTGTTTCTATTTGTTGTGTTCCTTTATGTGTTATCAATTTCATTACCCCCCAATATTATAAAAAATCTTAAATTGTTTTATTCTGCAACTAGGAAATAGTTCATATTAAATTATATCATGCTTATCTATACAAATTAAGCAAAAATTGGTATTCTTACCTTGAATTTTTCAATTTTCATATCAACAAATTCAACAGTCCTATGAACCAATATATTCTTGCTCTTAATTATTTCTTTATCTTCACTTTAGTTTTAATTTTAGTATACTACATATTGGTACATGCGAGAAAGAAGTATGTATTCTCTGTAATGCAATCTCAAATACCCTAGAACCAGCCCTATGCTAGGGGCTTTGTTTAGATCACGGGGGCCTTCTGTTTTTTCTGAAAAAGGAGTTAGAAAACTATGGACTGTCTTTTTAATAAATATATGGTAAAATATTATTATCAGAATAAATTAGTTTAACAGCAGGAAGAATTCTATTATTGAATTGTGTGAAGGTTGGTGTTTTTTGTGGATTTTGATATTAGATGGAAACAGCGTTTTTCAAATTTTAAGAAGGCTTTTATTCAACTTACAGAATTTATCGACAAAGAAGAACTTAATAAATTTGAAGTTCAAGGATTGATCCAGTGTTTTGAATATACCTTTGAACTCGCCTGGAAAACCATGAAAGATTATTTAGAACAGGAAGGCTTTGAGGTAAAAAGCCCGAGGTCGGCAATTCAAACAGCTTTTCAAATACAATTAGTAACCGATGGCCACACCTGGATTGATGCATTAGAAAAAAGAAATTTGATGGCACATACATATGATGAAGAAAAAGCGTCTGAGGCTGAGGTACTTATAAGAAATAATTATTACACATTAATCAAGGAACTTTGTTTAAAATTAGAGGGATTATTATGAATTTTGGATTAAAAGAATCTGATATGGATTATATTCTTAATGTTATAGCAAATTTTAAGGAAATAGAAAAAGCCGCACTATTTGGCTCTCGAGCAAAGGGTAACTATAAGCCTGGATCTGACGTTGACATAGCGATGTATGGAGATAAAATAACTTTTGATACTCTGTCTACTCTTCATTCTTTGCTAGAAGAACAGAGTCCATTGCCTTATTTATTTGACATTGTAGATTATACTCACTTAAATCATAAGGAACTAAAAGAGCATATTGATAGAAATGGAAAAGTGATTTTTTCCAGATAATATGAGTATTCAGGAAGGTGCCAGCCTCATCAGTTATCAGATATGTGGAAGATGTCACTCATATCAGTTAAAATGTTTCAGGCTAAAGGGTGACAGATATGCTCCCCTTTTAGGAGACAGTTGAAATAAT
Source organism: Clostridiaceae bacterium (assembly GCA_041639705.1). Taxonomy (GTDB): domain Bacteria; phylum Bacillota; class Clostridia; order Clostridiales; family Caloramatoraceae; genus JARDZI01. The sequence goes on from JBEQBT010000003.1 coordinate 1,926, forward strand.
AAAAACTGTTTACTACAAGGGGAGCATATCACAAATTGAAAGTAACTTGTGAACTTGTGACCTGGCTGTTACCCTGGGGTTACCCTAAATCCTCCCCATTGGTTTCAATAACCCTCTTCATCCAGCTATAGCTGTCCTTTAAAATACGCTTTCCGCTGCCCTTTCCATAATCATCAATATCAACATAAATAAAACCGTAACGTTTGCTCATTTCACTTGAGGAACAGCTTACAATGTCAATTGGCCCCCAGGAATAATATCCCCTAAGGTCAACCCCATCCTTTATTGCTTCCTTCATTTGTTCTATGTGCTTCTTGTAATATTCTACCCTGTAGGGGTCGTGGATGCTGCCATCCTCTTCAAGGTTGTCATGATAGCCTACCCCATTTTCAGTAATATAAATCGGACACTGATAGCGGTCATAGAACAGATTCAAATATGTGCGGAGGCCTATTGGGTCAATAGACCATCCCCATGGATTTGCCGGTAGTGCAGGGTTCCTGTAATCCCTATGGGTTTTCTTAATGCTTTCACTGTCGCATATTCTTGTGTAGTAATAGGAAAATGACATGAAATCCCCAGTATTCTTTAATGCCTCCTCATCACCCTCGTAAAACTCCACATGAATATTGTTGTCCTCAAAAAAGCGGAATGCATAGCCCGGATAACAGCCCCTGAGCAGTACGTCAGAAAAGAAATATTCCATCTGATTCTTTCTAACAGTTGCAAAAACATCCTCTGGCTTGCAGGTTGCAGGATATGAAGGCCCACCGCAGAGCATCATGCCTATTTCATAATCCGGATAAACCTCATGGGCATATTTTGTTGCTAACCCGCATGCAACCATTTCATTGTGTACTCCCTGATACTTTGCGCTTAATATATCCTCAACCACATCCCCTGCTATTCCAAGATGGTTGAAGGACTCATGAACTATAAGGTTGATTTGGTTTACAAGAATCCAGTACTTAACCTTTCCCTTGTATCTGTCAAAAAGGGTCTTGCAGTAGCGTACAAAGAAATCGATGGTTTCCCTTGAATACCATCCCTTATAGGAAGTGGTTAAATTAAGGGGCATCTCATAATGGGATACTGTAATCATAGGTTCCATTCCGTTTTTCAGTATTTCATCTATCAGATCATCATAGAACTTAAGGCCTGCTTCATTTGGCATTTCATCATCACCACTTGGATAAATCCTCGCCCAGTTGATGGAGGTACGAAAGCTTTTCAAGCCAAGGCCAGCAAGCAATTTTAGATCCTCCCTGTAGGTATGATAAAAATCTATTCCCCAGCGCTTTGGGAAGATTCTATCACTGCTCTCCAATGCCTCCTTTATATATGTTGAGGTTACTTCCTCATTGTACTTTTTATCTAATGCCACATCATCCCGGAATTCATTGATATCCGCAATACATAATCCCTTTCCATCTACATCATAGGCACCTTCCAGCTGATTGGCGGCTACAGCTCCTCCCCATAAAAAATCCTTAGGAAAACCTTCGGGTATTCTTTTCACAGTTTTAACCTCCCTTTAAAAAAGCGTCTTCAGTCAATTTGCAGAAGACGCTTTTTGATATTATTTTTCAAGTGCAGCTATTCTTTTTTCATAGCTTTCAAATATTTTGATCATCTGCTTTGCAATATTAATCTCACTGTTAATCGTCATAAGCGTATCCTGGGCATGGGCAAACAGAACAGAATATTTCCCGGGCTCTCCTGAGCATTCTTCCTGAATAGCATCAGTTTGTATTTTGTGGGCTTGAGTTATTTTTGCCTGTGCCTCCTTAATATTACTTTTTGCCAGTGCAAAATCATATAAAGAAATTGCATCCAACGCTTCCTTGCACTTTATTCGGGCATCACCTGCATGCAATATTATTTGCATGGCTGCTTGTACTCTATTATCGTCCATTTTATATCTCCTTTGCTTTAGTTTTTTCTAGCTATATCAGCGGCAAGTTCCTGAGCCTCATAAACCTTAAAGAAAGGATACCAAATAGCTGTTGAAATGGCTACGTTTACAAGCATCAATATTACAGCTGCAACAGATCCAGTTGTAAACCATGTTGCAAATGGGAATGGAGCATACCACATTTCAAACTGTATGGTTGGTATAGGCGCAAAGGGAATTACCTTTGTAAATATATATGTTACAAGTGGAAGTGCCACAGCCTGAAGCCACATAGGAACCATTAGAAGAGGATTCCATGCAATACCTCCAAATACTATGGGCTCATTTATGTTAAATATCCCGGGTATAAGGGAAGCCTTACCAAGGGAGCTTAGTTTCATTGACTTTGAACGCAAGAACATTATAACTAAAGGAAGGGTAGACCCAATACCTCCAACCCACATATATGTGGAATAAATAGTTGTGCTTGTAACCAGGTTCAAATTGCCAACTGTTGCTGCTCCTGCCCTTGCTAATTCTATATTGGCAGCTATAGCTGCTAAAAGTACCGGCTGAGTTACAGGTGTGAGTACCCAGCTTGATATACCCATAGAGTATAGGAAACTGTATAAAAGCATAATAACAACAAATCCAAAGGGTGACTCCATAAAGCTTGCAAGAGGCATGAAAATTGAAAGAACTATATTGTAGATATCAACCTTCATAAGCAGGACAAGTATCCAACCTGTAAATACTACAATTGCAATTGGAAGTATAGCATCGAACCAGGACCTTACAAAGTCAGGAATAACTGAATCCTCCTTAAAAAATGAAAACTTTCCAAACAAGCTCATAATAAAACCAGTAAACAGGCCGGTGAATATTGCAACAAACATTCCACCTGCACCTAATGCATCATGTCCGAAGCCAATTACCTTATCCAACTCTACTTGTGGTGTAATTACCATTAAGAATAGCAATAAGCCGCTCATACCAGCTATAAGACGCTGTTTTCTTAACTTTTTCTTTTCCATTAGATTAAAGGGAATCAAAAATGCAACAAACAGTGAAACCTTTCCCATTGTCCATCCGAATGGAGTCCAAAAGCTTGGAAGGCTTGGAATATAATTATTTAAAATTGCAAAAACAGTAAACAGCGAACCTAAAAGAATGAAAGGCAGTGTCTGCATTATTGAGTCTTTAATAGTAACAATCCAAACATTGTTATTGACTTTGCTCATCTTTGGCGCAAAGCTGTTTTCCAGCCAGTGAATGAATTTTTTCATGAAAATTACCCCCTTATTATTTAATTATTCATAGGAAGATAAAAGATGATCTAGAGCCTTTTTACCGTCTAATGTGGAATAATACTCAGGTTTCATAACAATAGCCTTAATATCCCTTCCATCGATTATTTCATCGATTTCATCAAGCAAATAGGCCAAATGAGGACCAATCATAAGTGAATCAATATCATCAATGTAGTTTTCAATCTCGGACTCGCTTCTTGCTGTAATATTGATTTCAAGTCCCCTTTCCTTAGCTGCTCTTCTTATATTTGCTGCCATAAAACCACTGCTAGCACCTGACCCGCAGACCAGTAAAACACTTAATTTTTTCATTTTGTCATCTCCTCTCTTTTTTATGAAGCAATCAACCGGAAAAATCAATGTTCGAACATCTCTTTAGCATCATTATCATACTTTTATTAAACAGGCTCAAATAATTATTTTCACTCTCAAGGTGCAATTAATTAACTGCACCTTGAGAGTGAAAATAATTATTTGAAATATATTAATTTATTTTATAAAATTTAATTGGGTATATTATGTGCATATAGAACTAGCTTTTAAGGAGAGGTGTTATACTTTGAATGAAAAATCGTTAAAATTATTGAAGCACTTAGAAAAACAGGATAATTGGATAACCTCTTCACAGCTTTCTGCAAAGTTAGATGTGTCTGTACGTACAATTAAAAGTTATATCTTGGAAATTAAACAAGCTGACCCGAAACTGATTATTTCTTCCAAGGATGGGTATAAGCTGAATCGAAGCCAGCTGCCTGTTTTCCTGAAAAATTATGATTCCCTCATACCCCAGACTCCTCAGGAAAGAATCGATTATGTTATTATAAAGCTAATTAAATCCAGGGATAAATATATTAACATCTATGATTTAAGCAGAGAAATGTATATAAGTGAAGCAACCCTAAAAATTGATCTCCATAAAATCAGGGCTAAATGCTCTAAATTCGACTTAACTGTAAATATCAATGGGGATAATATTTCCATTGAGGGTTTTGAAAAAAACAAGCGAAAAATGATGAGCTCAATTATTTATGGAAAATTGGATAAGACTCCAATGAGCATACCCACCCTTCAAAGCGCATTTGCTGATTATGATGTGGAGAATATAGAGGGGATTATTTCAAATACATTCAAAAAATATCATCTGTTTATTAATGACTATTCCCTTTATAATCTGATTCTGCACATTACTATTACAATAGACAGGATTAAAAACAACTATCTATATGAGTATATAGAGCAAAAAAATAATCTCCAGCTAAAGAACCACGAATATGAAATAGCCCGTGAAATATTAGGGGAGCTGGAGAAAAGTTATAATATCAAATACAATGAACACGAAATATATGAATTAACCTTGCAAATAATAAGCAGCGCAACCAACCTGGAATATAAAAATATAAATAAGCTTGATTTGGAAAAGCTTGTTGGAAGGGATTGCATGGAGCTTGTCGGGGAATTGATAGAGGATATTAATGATTACTACTATATAGAATTCAATGACCCTGAGTTCTTAATTCGTTTTTCACTGCATATAAAAAACCTTCTTACCAGGATTAAAAGTAATTATTTCACCAGAAATCCCCTAACCGATACAATTAAAAGTGAATGCCCACTAATTTACGATTGTGCAGTTAACATTTCATATAAAATAAAGAAGTACACCAGCTGTGAAATTAATGATGATGAAATAGCATACATTGCACTGCATATAGGGGGAGCCTTGGTAAATCATAAAAACCTTCATACAAAGATAACCTGTGCCATATTGTTTCCCCACTACTATGATTTGGACATAAAGCTTACAGAGGATTTACACTCTGCATTTGGTGATTCCCTATTGATTAGGAACATAATCACCACTGAAAAGCAGCTGGAGGATGTTCAGGTTGATTTTATTATTTCAACAATTCAATTTTCAAACCCAGGAGGGCTGCCCTTTGCTATTATAAATCCATTTTTAACCGAAAGAGATAAAAAGCTTATTTCGAATAAAATTGAGGAGATTAAAAAAAACAAGCAGAAGCTCAAGTTTTTGAGCTACATGCACTCATTTTTCAACGAGATGCTTTTCATAAGAAACAGGCATTTCGAAGATGAGGGTGAGGCTATTGAATTTATGTGTTCCGAAATGAAAAAACAAGGCTACATAAATTCAGATTTCAAGCAGGAGGTATTAGAAAGGGAAGCTATGTCCTCCACAGCCTTTAACGGTATAGCAATCCCACATTCCATGAAGATGAGTGCCCAAAAGACGGGTATGTTTGTTATTGTCAACGAAGAGTCTATATCCTGGGGAAAGAAGCAGGTTAATATTATTTTCCTGCTGGCTATAAATAGAAACGAGAAAAACGTTTTCCATTATATTTTTGACTCCCTTGCCACCATACTCTCAGAGGAGCTTAACCTGAAAAAGCTTATAAGCTGCAATAGCTATGAGGAGTTTATTATCACCCTGGTAAATTGCATATAGGGAAGCCCTGTATTTCTAGGCCAAAGGGTGACAGCCAGGTCTCAAGCTATAAGATAAGTCGAAGCATATGATATGCATATTCATATGCTTCGACTTATCTGTTTTTAATAGTCCACCTTCTATAAGGTGGAGGTCTCACATTTTTGCTTCAGGAAATGCATAAGTCCCCACCTGAAGTTTCGATGTTCAGCTTTAGCAAAACGAGTTCACTGGCTGTGCCCCATGCCCTGGTGTTATTCTAAAGGGAGCTTTAATCTCCACTTCTCAACTTGTGATGTGTCTGTCGCCTATTAATGGGAATCTGAATCTCTGAAATGTATTCATTCTCAGAATCCGAGAAACCATAGTCCACAATATTTTTTTCAATTGAATCCCCATCAATCCGGTAACCATTCTCATGAATCCATCTGATAAGGATTTCATAATGCCTTCCCATTTCCTTGTAGGGTCCTAGAAAAGCAATACATGCATATTCAGATTCTGGAATTACTCTTATCTGCTCATGAGGTTCATGGTCCAGGTTTAAAATCTCAATAAAATAATTGAATTTATTAAGTATTCCTTTTTCCATATTTTCCTTGGAGAGGGAGGTATATATCTGTCCTTCAATAAGCCAGGAGCTTACCTTTAAATACTTTTCATTATTCTTAAGTGCTTGTACAAAGTCGGAGTCACTTTTGACTTCTGACATATCAAGAAAAACCCCTCTTCTGCCTGGAATTCTTTTAATCTTTATTTGATCCAGCTCATTGTTTATACTGTCCAGAAGCTCATGCTTTGCATGGAGTTTATTTCTAAGATTAATAAGGCTGTTTATCTTAATATCAATTTCCTCTTCCTTCTTTTTGAGCATGGAGAGGAGATTGTCTCTGTTTTTGTTTTTCATGTATTTCTTAATATCCTCAAGGGAAATATCAATGCTCTTGAAAAAAAGTATCCTGCTCAGCTTAAAGAAATTTCTGATACTATAATACCTATAATCAGTTTTCTCATTAAAATCTGGCTTTAGAAGATCAATTTTGTCATAATGCCTCAAGGTGTCAGTACTAATGTTAAAGAGCCTTGCCAGTTCTCCAATCATGAATTTATCCTTCATAACAAGTACTACCTTCCCTTTCCTGCTTATTTTTATAGGATAAGTGTTATTATACTGTACAAAAGCACACCTAGCAATGCTTCAGATTGATGTCCTTATTTTACCAGAATAATTATACGAAATTTTTTTATAAATATTAATATTTATTATTGACCTTGGAGTAACTCTAAGCTTTATAATCAATACCATATTATCAGCTGCAATTATACAGATAATTTGATGTTGCACTCCTAGGCAAAATAGATGAAAGGCAGTGGCTTATATTCCACGCCTGCTTTGGTGCTTTTATAATAAGTACCACGCCGTCTCGCCGGCACAAAAAAGGATGAAACCTGTAGTGGCAGACTTCCACGTCTGTCTTTGTATATTCATATTATACAAACATTATCATCAAGGACAATGATGCCATAGCAGGTACTTAAGGCCTGCCACTAGGATGTTGTTGTGATTTTAAGAGTATTGGAATTCAAGTGGAGTTTCATCATTTATTGTGCCAATGGGCTGACTTGGGAGTTATTATAAAAAACATTGAGCATAGGGGAAAATTAACATAACAAAATTGGAGGTTTATCATGGAAAAGAACGTAACAATTAAAGATGGCTGGAAGGTACTTTTGGCAGGCTTGTGCATCAACCTGACAATTGGAGTTGTTTACTCCTGGAGTGTAATCAAAAAGGCATTGGTAAGTGATTGGGGTTGGACAAACAGCGACTCTGCACTTCCATATACAGTTGCCATATTGTCCTGGGCTTTTTGCAATTACTTTGCAGGAACTCTTCAGGATAAAATCGGACCTAAAAAAGTTGTAACCCTTGGAGCTGTATTTACTGGACTTGGACTCATATTATCAAGCTTTGTTCAGAGTGTACCGCTGCTTGTAATGAGCTACGGTATATTGGCAGGTGCAGGTATAGGCTTTGCCTATGCTTCAGTAACACCACCTGCATTAAAGTGGTTTCACCCCTCAAAAAAGGGAATGGTTTCAGGTATTGTAGTAAGTGGTATGGGACTGGCTTCCCTTTATATTGCACCTATAACAACTAAGCTGCTTGGCAGCTTTGGAATATCAAAAACCTTCCTGATACTGGGAATATTCATAGTGGTTGTTGGTACCCTTATAGCTCAGCTTATAAAAAATCCTCCTGCAGGATATACTCCAACAGCACCTGCAAACAAGGGTAAAGCAGCAGCTGCAAAGGTTGTAACAGTAGATTATCCATGGAAGGAAATGATTAAAACAAAGCAATTTTATTTCCTCTGGATTATGTTCGCATTTGCTTCATCAGCAGGACTTATGATAATTGGAAACATAGCAACAATAGCAAAGACCCAGGCTCAAATGGAAAATGGCTTCTACCTGGTAGGTATTCTTGCAGTTTTTAATGCAGGAGGCAGACTTGCAGCAGGTTTCCTTTCCGACAAATTGGGAAGAGTAAGAACTATGATGATTGTATTTGTACTTCAGGGAATCAATATGCTTCTCTTTGCAGGCTACTCAACACCAGCTGCAATAACATTAGGAACTGCCCTTGCAGGAATAGGCTACGGCGCACTACTCAGCCTTTTCCCATCAGCTGTGGCAGACTATTATGGAGTTAAAAACTTCGGAGGAAACTACGGTGTATTATATACTGCATGGGGAATTGCAGGTACAATAGGACCAATAATTGCAGGTATAGTTGTTGATAAGACAGGAACCTACAATTTGGCATATATAATATCTGCAGGATTGCTTGTAGTAGCACTTGTGCTTTCTTTTATCACAAAGCCATTAGGCATATCAGCAAGGGTTAAAAAAACAGCTTAATAAATTTAGGGTGCCAGCCTCATCAGATATCAGATATTACTAATATCTGATATCTGATGAGGCTGGCACCTTAAATTTATTTATTTTTCAAGCGTCTCTAATAAGAACCTCTCCGCTTCCTCACACCAAACATTATTATTTCTCTTGCATATTTCAGCCAGCTTTCTGTAAAACTCGTTATTTTCACCTAGTTTTTCAAAATCTTCAATTGCTGTTAATTCCATTTCTATATGAGGATAAATTAACTTTTTTCCACCTGGAATATTAGGAAGCTTTCTTATAGTGTCTGGAACTGCATTTAGTCCTCCAACATGAGTTATCATATAAGAAGGATTAATCAACCCCTTTTCCGATAACTCTATGGACTCAAGCATGTCACTAGTTGATCCGCCTGAGGTTCCAACTATGTGAGTTCCTTCATAATGAACCTTATAGAAGTTAAGTGGAACCTTGAAATTATTATCTGTTGGCCCGGCGAAAAAGTTTAGGCAGCCATCATTGCCAAGTATATCATCAGCAGTTTCTATTAATCCACTAACAGCTGCAAATACAAATACATCATCGTAACCTTTGCCCCCTGACAATTTCATGAGCTCCCTTACTGCATCAAGATTTCTAGTATTAAGGTATATTAATTCAACACCCTTTTCTCTGGCATCCTCAATTTTTATAAGGCTTGCTGCTCTTTTTAGTCTTGCCTCGTCTATGTCTACAACTACAACTAGCTTTGGTTTTATTGGTCCATTAATTGCGTATTCTATAGCTCCCAACCCCATAGGACCCGCACAGCCAAGAAGTGCAGCTCTTCCGCCTTCCTTTATGCCCATATCATACTTGTAAACATATTGTTTTGTGTGATAGCTGGCATGGAAGGCTCCTATTATACAGGACATAGGCTCTGCTAGAGATGCATTTGCAAAGTATGTCCCATTAAGCGGAAGCACACAACCTAAATCAATAGCTATTTTAGAAATTATACAATAGGTAGCATCTCCTCCAAAGTACTCGTAGCTGTATCCTGCCGAGTAGCCTGACTCAAGACCCATTGCCGGCTGCAGTACAAATCTCTGGCCTTCTTTAAATTTCTCTTTTAAGTTGCTTCCTACCTTTTCAATAATCCCAGCAAATTCATGGCCTAAAATGGCGGGATGTTCTGATACATTATCTGGAACTCTTTTGTGTTCCTCTCCTCTGATTAATGCTTTATAGGTTGAGAGGCAGACACTGTCTGAAACTACCTTTACCAAAAGTTCATCCTCAGTTATCTCCGGCAGTTCAAATTCTCTTATATAGATTTTATTTTTACCAGCTAAAACTGCAGCCCTTGTCTTCATAAGTCAACATCTCCTTAGGGTCTATAAATTTATTTATAAAGATTTAATAAACAAATGCTATTTAATGATATAAATACCGATACTTCTACGGTTTTTACATCATTAAATAGCTGATTAAATTTAATATCTATTTACGTGCTATTAACTCTGCCAGCAATTCATCTATGCTGCTGTCTTTCATAAAGTTTTCAATAGTAACTACACGCTTATTTGGCCATTTAAGTCTTGTTCTATCTAGTAGACTCTTATGAGTTACAATTACATCAGCTTCCTGTGGAACTTTTTCAATAGCATAGTTCTTAACTGCTACTGAAAGTCCTTCCTTTTCCACTCTTTTCTTAAAGGCATTAGCTCCCATTGCACTTGATCCAAGACCTGCGTCACAAGCGAAGACAACTAACTTTATTGGTGCGTTGTTAGCTGTATTACCTTGTTCCAATACAGAGTTTAATAAGTCTTTTCCTTCTTTTTTCATTTCCTTTGACTTTTTAACGGTTTCTTCAAAGCCTTCCTCTTCACCCTTAGAGGATTTTAATATGAAGGAAGTTATTACAAAGCTTACTGCCGCAGCTACTAATACTCCAGCTATTATTCCTATAAAGTTTCCTTTTGGTGTTAATGCTAAATATGCAAATATTGATCCTGGGCTTGGTCCTGCAACTAAGCCTGCATTGAAAATACTAAAGGTTAATATACCTGAAGCACTACCAAGTATCATACTTACAATTAATATTGGTTTCATTAGTACATATGGGAAGTATATTTCTTGTATACCCCCTAGGAAATGTATTATTATAGCTCCTGGAGCTGTTTTCTTGGAGGCACCCTTTCCAAATAAAGAGTATGCAAGAAGTAATCCGAGTCCTGCTCCTGGGTTTGAAGCTACCGTGAAGTATATTGACTTTCCAGCCTTTAAAGCAGCCTGCATTCCTAATGGATAGTAAATACCTTGGTCGATTACGTTATTTAAGAATAATACCTTTGCTGGTTCATTGATAAGTGATAAAATAGGCAAGAATCCCGTTTTTATTAAGCCTTCTATAAGTATGGTTACTGCATTGTTAGCCTGTAATATTACTGGACCTATTATCGAGTAAGATAATAAACTGAGTAGTAATCCAAGTATACCTAAGGAGAAGTTGTTTATAACCATTTCAAATCCAACTGGTATTTTATTTTCAATTAGTGCATCGAATTTCTTTATTAAATATGCACTTAAAGGTCCCATGACCATTGCTCCTAAGAACATTGGTATGTTTGAACCAATTATTAATCCAAAGGTTCCAATAGCACCAGCTACTCCACCTCTTTCGCCAGCTACAAGCTTACCACCTGTGTAGGCAAGTAATAAAGGAAGCATGTAAGTTATCATAGGTCCTACTAACTTAGCAAAATATTCATTAGGAATCCATCCTGTAGGTATGAATAATGCTGTTATAAATCCCCATGCAATAAATGCACCCATGTTTGGAATTACCATTCCTGTTAGGAATCCGCCAAAAGCTTGAACTTTTGATCTCATGTTTTTCTTTTGAACTGAGTTTAATTGTTTACTAGTTTCCATAAAATTTACCCCCTATCTTATACTTTCCATTGCTTAATAACTCTAGCTGCAAATCAGCCTCTAGACTATTGTTTAGTGCCCTTCTGACATTCCTGCTGTCACTTTTTAGATAAAAATTTACTGCAGCCTCTTTTGATAATCCCCCCTTTATTTTTCGCTCTATTAACCTGTCCTTTAGCATTGCTTCCTCAGTCTTTATGAAAATGCTGTAATCGCAGTAATCCTTTAATTTTCTCCAGCCCTCTTCCTTTAATAAAAGCCAATTGCCTTCAATTATCACAATGTCTTTAGTGATTAAAATCTGATCTTCTAGCACATCGTGCAAACTTCTATCGTAAATTGGCCATTTAACGTTTTCATCTTTTAAAGCCTTTATTTTTGACTTCAACTTATCTAAATCAAAGGTTTCAGGACACCCTTTAACCTCTGCCATAGGAACTTCCTTGCCCTCAACTATTACCTTCTTGTTTTTAATATAATCCTGAGGATAGTGAAAGCCATCCATTCCAACTGCCTGTAACTCCTGAGTATCCTCATTATTCTCAGATAAAAATTCTAAGAACGAAGCTAAAGTACTTTTGCCCACTCCAGGAGAGGCTGCCAGGTAAACTAAAAGCCTTCCTTGTTTGCTTTTCTTCATGTTTGTCAATGTCCTAAGCAGCGGTTTAAAAATATTTTCTATATCTTCTTCATAGTAATTTGCATTTACTTCAAGAGAGTTAACTATAAACCTGTAGGATTTAACTTTGTCTAACATATACATTGAAGTACCTCTTCTTTAGATTTAGATGAAAATAATTTTTCCACAGCTTCATCTTCCATAAGCAGTCTGGACAACTCAGAAATTAATACCATATGCATATCAGAATCGTTTGCTGCTAAGACGATAATAAGCTCCACCTCTTTATCCTCAGGAAACCTTACACCTTTTAATAGCTTTAAAAGTGACATGCCTGTTTTTAATACTCCATTCTCCGGTCTGGAATGAGGTATTGCAATACCTGGCATTATGACTATGTATGGTCCATTGTTTACGACATTCTCAAGCATTGCATCAATGTATTCCTCTTTTATAAAGCCATGTTCTTTTAATGGAGCAGCTGCAATTTTAATTGCTTCCTCCCAACTTGACGCTTCATCTATAACATTTATGTTGTTTTCTAGCATTTCTTTTAACATACTGTCTATCTCCTATTGATTATAAATTTTTTATCTTCTCTGAAAGATATTCCTTTAGTACTCTTTCTATATAGCTTTCTACAGCTTGTCTATTTCCACTTTTTATATCATCCAAAAATAATTCGTCATCAAATAAGGCACTGCTTATGGTTGAAATTGCAAGTAGCCCTCGAGGATCATCCTCTGGTATCAGCATAACTACAACCGCCTTTGACTTTGAGAAGTATTCATTTTCAAAGTGATGGCTGTCAGGCCTTATCAGTATGAATTTAGAGGCATCTACTCCTTTTGTCTTTGCATGCAGGAGTACAAATTCAAACTCTGATATAATTTGAGTGGATAGTTCCTCTCTTTTCCTCAAATCCTCGTATATATAGCTTTTGTTGTCTTCACTTTCTCCTATTGCTTCGCTTACCATAGACATAACCTCATCAAAACTAATATGTGGATTTACAGTATACAGATCAAAGCTTTTGATGATAGAGCCTATTTCTTTAGTTATTAAGCCAATTTCATCTATTTGAGTAAGCGTATCTGTTTTTTCTACATCTTTACCTGGCTTAACATTTTGGGAGGTATTTTCTATTTCGTTTGAAATTAACAAAACATCCTCCTCTGTAAGCATTGGATTTACCTTTATATAATTGTATTTAGAATTACTTATGTCAAAAGTAGATATTAAAACCTCAATATCCTTTATTTTGTCAGAGGATAAATCGTTGATAGACAGAGCTTTTACTCTTACCTTATTATAGAAAATATTAGATATTCTTGAGGACATCAACGCGGATATGCCTATTCCACTGGAACAAATAATACCTACATTTACTTTTCTGCTAAACTTATAACTGCTTCTTAGCCTTACTTCAGCTCCCCCAAAATGTATTGCTAAAAATCCTAGCTCTTCTTCCGGAACCATAAGGTTATACTTATCTTCAATTACTTTTGCAGCTCTTTGAGCTTTTTCATATACCCTTGGATATAAACGCTTTATTTCATTTTGAAAAGGATTTTGAATCTCTATTCCATGCTGCAAGCGTATGATTGTTGGTCTTACATGGGCAATTAGCCCTCTTATAAAATCTGTATCCTGCTTAAATTGATAGGCTATAGTGCTGTCATATTGCTGAATCATTTCATATATCATGTACCTGATCTCTGGCTCCGTATCAAATATGTCTTCATTTTCATTTATGTGCTGAAGCTTGGCACCTCTGACATATATATATAAATCAATTATTTCCGTAGTATTGTACTCTGCTTCAAACTGCTTGCTAAGCAGAGAAATCAATTCGATTACAAACTCGTAGTCTCTAATATTCTGTCCTGTCAGGTTTATATTTTTTTCTCTTGTATTTTTCCTGCCCATTAATATTCGTTTTGTCATTATAGATAAATAAACTATAAGCTCTGTATAAGAACTTTCCACTATTCCGCTCAATCTATTGTTTTTCACCTTTTTTATTGAATGGATTACTTTATTTACAACAGCGGCCTCTATCAAATCAGACAGTCTGTTTAACGGATCTTCTGTATTTTGATACACATATCTCATACATGCTTTTCTATAGTCCTCTTCTTTATAATCTAGATAAATTCCAAATCCAGATTTTCTAACTAAAGCCATGTTATTTTTTAAAAACCACTCTTCAATGCTGTCCAAGTCGTTATTGATTGTTGCTTCACTAACCTTAAGTAAGCTTGAGTAGTAATATATCTTTTGTGGCTCTTCTTGGTTTAATAATTCTAAAATGAGTTGAGTATGACGTTCTTCCTTACTTTTGGGATCACTATATTCCAGCTTGTTTAACTCTTCCAGCAGCTTATTTTTATTTAATTGACTGCCTATTATACTGATTCCTTTTTTAGATTTTGTCTCTAACTCAAGATTGTATTGTTTCAGACAAACATCTGCATTTTCTAATTCTCTGAATATAGTTCTCTTACTTAGCTGCATATTTTCAGCAAGAATTCCAGCAGAAATGGGTTTATCTGAACCAAGCAAAAGAAGCAAAACCTGAATTAATCTTGCTGAGAGCTTCATAACCTCACCCCTTTATTGCTTTTATTATAGAATGTAATGGTTTTGTTATCAATTAAAAGACAATCACCCTTGTCATCTTGTTATGTTGACAGGGTTTGAATGAATAAGAAGACATAACCTCTTTGCGGTAAGATGTGATTTCCCTTGAATGAGAGGAGGAAGATAATTTTATAGCTATAATTGTTTTAGTGCATTAACTGGCTAAAACAATTATAGCATTTTGTGATTGCTTATACTGTTAAGTTATATTTATTTCTACGTGTATGCTGAACTTTTGTTATTGCTTTTACCAGAAATCTTACTGCAGGTTTGTCACTTTTGTATGGTGACAATTTTAAGTAAAGAATAGGTGCCAGCCTCATCAGATATCAGATATCAGATATTAGTAATATCTGATATCTGATATCTGATGAGGCTGGCACCTTCCCCTATAATCATTTATAAAAAAGTTTGATCAAAATTTAATCTTAAAATAGCATTGGATGACTTGAAACGTAAAAAAGTGTTATTTTGATCAAACTATCTTATAACTTTTATTTAAAGGCATTTTTTACTTCTCTTTCAGTAAAGAGTTCTGATGTTCTTGCCGGTAGCACTCCCAGGCAGCATCGCCAGCGACTTATTATATAGCTTATTTTACTTTTAAATAATCATATGGGGAAAAACCAGATACAGCACGTCCATAATATATATTCCACTTGTCAGAAAATACTTTTAATGTATTTTTAAAATCCCCCATTGTAAGATTAGGATTAATATTTAGTTTATCTTTTCCAACCAAAGAAGATCTCACTATGTCAAGGTCTTTGGAAAGTTGACGAATGAATTTTACTTCATTTTCAGATAATACTTGATCTTCGTCAAAACTACCTTGATAACCCTTATCTTTTAGTCTGCCATTCATTGCATAACCAATATTTTGGAAATCATGTAGAGAGGATATATAGAAATCCTTTACACTGACAAGATACGATGCTTCGTTGAGCAGTTGATCGACGGAATATAAGTTTTCAACCACAAAACTTACTTTTCCATCCAGTCCACTATAATTACCTGTAGAATAGCTGTCCTCTAACTGTTTTAAGCCTTGCTGGATATCATTAATATAGGAATTGGTAAAATTAAAAACTACGTGTTCTTTCTGATCATTTTCCCTTATGCTCTTGATGTTATAATAAGCTGATGCTACAAGTGAAATAATTAAAATAATAATGATAATTTTACTTTTCATATCAAAAACCCCCTGATTAATAATCCTCTTAATATTTTATGTTTCGCTTACTTTTAAGCTATAGCTAGAGCTCATATCATTCTTTTCATTAGCAAATACATTTTTAAATTTAATTTATCATAATTTCCAACAAGAGAAGGTAATAATTCATTATTATTGCAGTAGCCTCTAAAAACACAATTATCATTTTTTCGAGTATCAAAAAGTTCATCCATAAATTTGTTTAATTCACTTTTACCAATTTCTTTTGTTTCCATTTTAACCTCCTTCTAAAAGTAGGCTTTTCTTTATTGGCTGTTCATTTTAGTAATCTTCTCACATATGTTCTTAACATAATTGTTATATATAAAAATACAAATCCAAGCTTCCAATTATAGGCATAATCAGACTTACTCAATTCTCCTTAAATATGTTATTATTTATAACAACTTAATCATTGATTGCTTCATACTTCATTCCATTATTCATTTTATCAAATAAAAACCAGGGGACGGTTAATAAATTACTCAGCACTTTGTTGTTCAATCATCCTCAGTAATGTTTCCTTCAAGATCACCTAAATTTCTCCTTACCCTCTTGCAGCTATATAGAAATAATCATCCTTTTGAAGAAGTAATAATAAATCTTTCAACTCCACAATTTCATCCTACGTATCATTTCTTTTTATGGTTTGTTAATATATTCCACATTAACTTTATAATTCCTCCAAGGGTAAACATTTTCAAATATTTTTTCAGCGACCTTTTAGTTTTAGCAAAATATATTGCTCTGCTTCGCAACTCTAGGATAGGCAGCTTTATTCTTATCATAGCAACTAAGGTTGTCTGAATAATGTGAAAGGCTTGTCAGTTACTTTAATAATTATTTGCGCCTTTGAATTTTTGTCTTCTTCGTAAGTAATGTATATCAATTTCTGACCTTTATCCATCTCTATTTTCTCGTCAGCCATAATGCCATTCTCTGTTTTAAATGTCAGGTCATGTTCCCCTATGCTTAGATTTCTATAAACTTTTATATCAGTATTTTTCTCCTCCTAGTATGAAATCAATACTGAAAACAAGCTCATTGGCTTTTTCCGAGGAAAATTCATAATCACGAGTCCACCTATTCATATTTTAATTCCTGCTCGTAAAATAAACAATTGTATAATTTTTATCCTTTAATACCTCAGAACTGTCTCTACTTACTTGATATCAAAAATTCACCTTATGCGAATCATATGGTGAATTTCCATGTAAAAGTCTATGCGGTTTTTTATACTCATGGTATAATAAAGACATTGAATTTGAGTTTAAGGGTGATTTTATGATTAATATTGAAGATAAGCTAGATGACCTTAAGAAATATTTCAAGGACAACATGAATATTCTGGCAGTGTGGATAGTAGGTTCATATGGGACAGAGTATCAAAGAGATGAAAGTGATATTGATTTTGCCTTATTGTTTAACAATTATACTGATTTGTTTGATGAGATGAAGATTGCATCAGATATTTCATCACTTATTAAGTATGAAGATGTTGATATCATTAACCTGCAAAAATCACCTGTTACACTTCAATTCAAAGCAATCAGTCAGGGACGGCAAGTATATGAAAAGGACTTTATAGGGGTAGGAGATTATATTGAAAATGTCCTCAATAATTACAGAAATTCTAAATACTATATAGATCTGTTTAATAGAGAATTTTTGAACGGGTTTCAAAAGGAGGGAATATAAAAAATGATTCCCAATATTGATTTTGAAAAGATTAAGCAAAAACTTATTTATGCAGAAGGCAATATTAACAAACTTGATAAACTTAAGGATTTAACAGAAGAAGAATTTATTAATGATTTTAGGAATATTGATAGTGCAAAATATCTTCTTCAAGTTACAATAGAAACCATGCTGGATATATCAGCTCACATTATTGCAAGAAATAGATGGGGCAAGCCCGAAAGCAATAAAGAATACTTCGAGATTATGGCAGATAAAGATATAATTCGTAAAGGTGACATTGAAACTTATTCGTCTATGGCTAAGTTTAGAAATAGGATTGTACATATGTACTACGCTATTGATAATCACGTGATTTATGAAATAGTCAAAAGCAATTTAAAGGATTTAAAAAAATTTATTAATGATGTTGGACAAAAGCTTTAAAATTGTAAGGTGCCAGCCTCATCAGATATCAGATATTACTAATATCTGATTTCTGATGAGGCTGGCACCCTGGTATGTACCATATAATGATTTAGTTTTCTCAAAATCTTTTTCACCAAGTATTTTCTTAAGTATTTCATTTTTTTATATTTTTTATCATAATCAAATAAATTTTAATTTGCAAAACCCTGAGTTAAATGTATATTAAAAATAAACTGTTTCTATACTTCAATATTTCAAATCAGTAGCATTGTATTTTTTTATAGAGAGTAATTGGCAGAGAAATAGGTTCAAAATGATTTATATGAGGAGTTGTTATTATGGGTAATCATTTATTATTAATAGATGGTTCATCACTTCTTTCCTCCAGTTTCTTTGGTAATCTTCCAAATGAATATAAATTTGCTAAAACCGATGAGGAAAAGAACAAGTATCTTGATAAAATACGCCATTCACATGATGGTAGGTTTACTAATGGTGTATTTACAATGATGGCATCAATGCTTAATGTAATAAAAAATCAAAGACCTACTCACCTGGCGGTAGCATGGGATCTTACCAAGGAATTTACTTTTAGAAAAAAAATGTTTCCTGAGTATAAAGGCCACAGAAAAAGCTTGAGACCAGAACTTGGCAGCCAATTCTCTTTGGCACAAGAGGTTTTAAAGGAAATGGGTATTTCTGAGTTCGTTTTTGAAGAATACGAAGCAGATGATATAATTGGCACCCTAGCAAGAAGGTTTGAAGAGGATATGAGAGTTACCATCTGGACCAAAGATCAGGACAGCCTGCAGCTTATTGATGAAAATGTCAGAGTATGGCTTATTACATCAAAATGCTCGGATATGTATTCAGAGCTTGGTCTAGACATAAAACAGTGGAATATTCCTCCTGGAGCATTTGAATATACACCAGTTTATGTTGAACATTTTTATGGTGTATCTCCAATACAGATTATTGATAGGAAAGCAATTGAAGGGGATCCATCAGATAATATTCCAGGAATTAACGGAGTAGGTGAAAAGTCTGTAATCCCATTACTTCAGGAGTTTCAAACTGTAGAAGGAATTTATGATTTTATTGAAAACTCTTCTGAAAAGGAAATCAAAGAAATTTTTAAAACCCTTGGAATATCCCGTTCACCTTTATCAAAACTTGTTGAAGAATCAGACATAAAATTAGCAGGGAAAAAAGCTGCTTTACTTTGCAAGCAGCTTGCAACCATAAAATGTGATATTGAAGAACTTAGTAATATAACCATAGACTCATTAAAACTTGAAATTAATAAGGATGGTATGAGAAATATATTCACCCAATTAGGACTTACCAGCCTACTAAAATAAGTGATAGGCGGCAACCTCCACTTATTAGACTTAAATGCGAGTAGAAACAGAGGAACATAATTACTGAATCTATTCTACAAGTAGATAATCCTCAGGTATTAATTTTTCATATATCCTGCTATTAAATATATCAATTTGTCCACTTTTTTACCAAGCATAAAAATACCTTCAAAAATGTATATGATGTATAACCATTATATCACATTACTTTTTCGGAGGTTTCCCTTGCACCTGAGAGATGCTATCTCTTTTCTATAAAAAAACAGATACCCTGTCCATAGGCTTTGAAACTATGGTCACCCTGTATAAAAAGAAATGAATTCAATTATTTGTTCTTCATGATTTAAACTTACCCTTAAGCTCACTCCTAATATAAAACGCACCAGGTCTCGAGTTCACAAGTCGAAAGTAACTTGTGAACTTGAGACCTGACTGTCACCTCTTCACGTAAGTTCACTTTAAGCTGCATCCTTAAACTTCACAGCCAAATTATAAAAATCCTCTGCTTCTTTTTTGGATGAAAAGCACCGCTTTGGTATTATATGGGCTATGGCTTTATCAATAAAAATGAATATATAATTCTCATTCTGCTTGATCAACTTAATACCCTTCCATGAATGAAAGGATTGATTGACTGAAGTAGATTCTGTAAGTCCATCGCTTCCAATTTTAATAACATGTCTGCCAAGAAATCCTTCACCATCATCATGAAACTTCATTATAGCTTTTTTCGAAAAGTAGATAAGCAGTAAATCAGCTAATGCACCAAGTACTAATGAAGATATCAAGGAATAGGTAAATGGCAGCTTAATAAAAAGCATAATAATAAAGGACAGCAAAGGGACTGAAATCATGCTGAATAAAAAATTGTTTCTGTATTTAGCTATATTCAATATTGCATATTTGTTAAATTCCCAGTAATCCATTCTTGTAATATCTATTGTTACATCCAATATTAACATCTCCTCGCTAAAAATATTATTCTAATGAAAATAGTATGTGCAAATACAGGCTGAAATAGCAGAAATTTGTCTGTTTTAAAGAAATGTGAGGTGACTTTAAAATTCACCTCACAACTTTATTACCCTATCCTTATTTGAAAAAACTGCCCTTCCCATAACTATATTTTTTATCCCTAACTTAATTAAATCCCCAATCTGATCCTCCCCAACTCCCCCATCAACCCAGAGGTTCACACCATAATCATTTAGTTTCCCAATCTTACCCTCTAGTGCCTTGATATACTCCTGTCCCCTTCCATCTGGCTCACAGGTCAATACCAGGACATCCTCAACCAGTGGAATAATATACTCAATTTGATTAATCCCAATACCCGGGATAACAGCAATGCCCACCTTTATACCTTCATCCTGATAAAGTCTTATTAATTCCCTTGGATATCTCGTTACATCTGCATGAAGGAATACAATATCAGGCTTGCATTCCTTTATAGTTTTTAGAAATGCCTCGGGTTTGTTAACCATCAAATGAATTGACTTTTGAGAAGTGCTGTTTTGGCATATTAGCTTTAGCAGTTTTTCTCCAAAAGTTATATTAGGGATATAATTACCGTCCTCTATGTCTATGTGTATATGCCCATAGTTCCTGTCGATAAAATTAATTTCTTCCTCCACACTCAGCATATTTCCTGAGGCTATAGATGGAATTATAACTACCCTATTCCCTTGCATTTCTAACCTTCTCCATAAACTTTGATACCCTCTCTACATCTACCTCATTATAAAATTCCCCATCTCTTTTAAAGACAGTTCCCACAACTGCACCATCTGCTATTGAAAGCTGTTCTTCAACATTTTCCATTCTTACTCCTGTATTTACAAAGACAGGAGTATGTGGAATAACTTTTTTCACTCTCTTTAGTATCTGGGTATCGGTTGCAGTTCCCGCTGTTAAACCAGAAACACACAGTGCATCTGGATTATTATTAAAAACAGTTGATTTTGCAATATTTTCTATTTCCCTTTCTGCCATGTAGGTTGCAGCTTCCGGTACTATATTAAATAAAGCCTTAATATTCTCTCCACCTATATTATGTTTATGTCTAATGACTTCTCCGTAATTTGTGTTCCATAAACCAAAATCGCTGGCATAAACTCCTGTAAATATTTCTCTTACAAATTTTGCATCTACAGCTACAGCAAGGTCAAAGGTCCTCATTGGGTCCCACAATACGTCAACTCCGTAGGGAACCTTTATATATTCCATAAGCTGACCAATTACTCTTGCCATTGCAGCAGTAGTTTCAGGATTAACCTTTGTAAGATATGGCAGGCTGAATTCATTTGAGAACATTACAGCATCTACCCCACCATTCTGCAATGCCAGTAAATCATTTTTTGCCCTGTCAATTACCTTTTTCATGCCTCCAACTTTGTCATAATCCGGATCTCCAGGCAAAGACAGAAAATGACACATTGCAATTATTGGTTTATCAGTGTTGAATACTTCCTTTATCCACATAGTTTTTTAGCTCCCTTTTTTTTATGATATTTAATAGAAGATATACAAAACCAGCTACGAGTGCTATAATGAGTACTATTCCAACTATCCCAAGCCTGCTTAACTGGTACAAAATATAGGCTATAGGATTACCTGCTGAAAGTGCTGTTACCTGTACTGCACCTTCAGGTATTTGTGTTGTGCCGCTCTTTGCAAACTCTGTTATCATAGGTGCAAAGAAGGATGCAATTGATAATACAATGGCCATCATTATTGTTCCACTTATAAGTGTCCTTATAAAACTCCCCTTATGCATAACAGTTGCCATTGAAATAAAGAATGCTGTTGCTGCAAGATCTCCCAGTGGAAGAGTAGTATTTATAGGTATAATCATCGCTAGTACCAAGGCAATAGGAATAAGTAAAAGTCCAACTGCTACAGTAGTCGGAAGCCCTAATAATACAGCTGAGTCCAAGCCTATAAAGAATTCAGCTCCCTGATACTTTTTCTGCATAAATGCTCTTGTCTGCTCGCTTATTGGTACAAGTCCCTCCATCAATATTTTTGTAATTCTAGGAAGAAGGAACATTAAGGCAGCCATTGACATGCCAAGTTTTAGAGAAGCGCCGATTGAATATGATACTGAAAGGCCTAATATTATGCCTATAATCAATCCAAGGAAAACTGGTTCTGCAATAACAGAGATAAAGCTTAGTTTTGAACTGTCTATATTACTCTCTTTATCCTTATTGCCCTTTGGTAGGAATAGGTCATAAAATTTATCAAGCAGGGCATATATTGGTACAGTACTTACTGCAAATCCCTGTGGTATAGAAATACCAGGTATGCCCAATTCCTCCTGAACATAGGGTGCTGTATAGTCAGCAATTTTCAATGATAAAACACAGTGTGCTGCAGCTGCTATAAATCCATATATCAAGTTATTGGTTAACATGAATACTACTGCTCCGGTAAAAGCATAATGCCAGTAGTTCCAGATATCTATGTTTACTGTTCTAGTAAGCTTGAAGGTAAGCATCAATACATTAACTATGATTATGAATGGAATTATAAAGGACCCGATTGTTGTTGAAAATGCCAATCCAGCAGCTGCTCCCCATCCTGTGTCAATAGTAGTCAGATTAAGATTAAATTTCTCAACGAAAATATTTGCTACAGGTCCAATATTGGTCCATATCAATCCTAGAACCAAATCCAAACCAATCAATCCAATTCCTACTGTAATACCTGCCTTTAAGGCTTTAATCGGGTGCAGTCTTACAATAAGTCCAACTATGGTTATCATTATAGGTATCATAACATATGAGCCAAGCCCACTGATGTAGTTGAATATTTCTTTAATAAAATCCATTTTAACCCTCCTCGCTTAAATAGGATAATATCTTATTCTTCACCTCATCAATTCCAATACCTGTTATAAAGGGCAAACCAAGCACAGTAGGAATTTTATAATTCCCCTTAAGTGGCATAGAGGATACTATAATATTGCCCTGTTCTTCATATGACTTCACTTCTCTTAGACTGCATTGAATAATCCTGTGTTTAATATTCTTTTCAATAAGTAATTTTTCAATATTACTTGTAATTATTGTTGAAGTCGCTACTCCGGCACCGCAAGCTACTATAATAGTTTTCATGCTTCACCTCCTTTTTCCATATTCAGTTTTATTATTGAATTGATGAATAAAGATTTCGATTAACTTTGCAGCCTTCTCAGCGTCTGAAATGTCCATACATTCAATGGGTGTGTGAGTATATCTAGTTGGAATTGAGACGTTAATTACTGAAATACCCTCATTCTCAAATAATATATAGGCATTTTCTGTAACTACCCCTGTTGAAACTTCTCTTTGATAAGGTATATTATTATTTATGCAGATATTCTCAAGTGCATTTACCAATTTTATATCAGGAAGTACCCCTGCTAGGGTGCCTCTTCCATGAAAATTCATATATGTAAGTGCCGGCCCATGCCCAAGGGAAATATCATTGTAATCAAGATCTGGTGTGTCACATGCTGGAGTAATATCGATTCCTATTGTAATATCAGGCTTGATTTCCCTAATTACAGGCAATATCCCTCTGATATTAAATTCCTCCATTACACAGGCTACCAGGTAAACATTAGCCTCCAATTCTGTTTTCTTTTGTCTTTCTGCCAGCTCAAGCAAAATGCTGCAGCCTATCCTGTCATCTATAGCCTTTGAGCTTACTATTCTGTCAGTTAATTCTGTCCATGAATCATCAAAGGAAAACATGCCTCCAACATTTATTCCTCTTTTAATAACTGCTTCCTTTGAATCAGCCCCAATATCTATATACATTTCTTTTATCTGGGGTATTTTAAATTTGTTTTCTGCATTCATAAAATGATGAGCTTGAACCCCTATCAAGCCTTTTAACAATTTATTATCCATGCTTTGGACCTTTGTTCCAGGAAGTATTTGTGTATTTACACCTCCCAATCTCTCAAATCTCAAAAATCCGTTATTTTCAATTTTTCTAATAATAAATCCTATTTCATCCATGTGGGCAAAAACCATTATCTTTGGAAGCGTATCATCTTTAGTCTTAAAATTACAAACAACATTTCCTATAGCATCTATGTATACATTCTCATTTGATTTTTTGAACTCTTCAAACATGTATTCTCCTATACTGTCCTCTCTTGACGAAAGCCCATTTAAGCAGCACAATTCCTTTAAGCTCTTCTTAATCATTAACATCCATCCCCTTTAATAATTGCTCAATATCTTCCTTTGAATTGCAGTATTTTATTTTAAACAGCTGCCTAGACTGCAATAGATCAGCAAGCTGCTGCAATACGGAAATATGTTTGTTCTTATCTTTAAGTAGAAGGATAAATGAAACTTCAACTTCAATCTCTTCATCAGGATTATCCATTCTATTAAACTTTATCTTCTCAGGTAATATTGCTATTACAATGCCTTCTCTTAAAACATATTCTGTTTCACTATGTGGTATTGAAATATTAATACTTTTAGTAACCAAGCCTGTTGGAAATTCCTTTTCCCTCTTAATAATTTCTGTTTTATACTCTGGAACAACATATTCTTTTTCAATCAGATAATCAGAAGCCATGCTGAGAAAATTTACTTTGTCAGAATAGCTTTCTTTAATAACTATGCCCTTTTGAATTAATTCAATTAACTCTTTCATATTAACTCCTTATCTGGCTGTTATTATATCCCTGCACTTTTCCATGATCTGGCTAACTTCTCTATCGGTTATCCGTTTATCTGTAATAATTTTGTTGATCTCCTCCAGTGAACATACCTTTGCAATTTTATGGCTGCTAAACTTTGTATAGTCTGCAAGAAGGATTATTTCCTTTCCTGATTCCATCATTTTCTGCTTTACCTCAACTTCATCGAAGTTGGCATTTGAAACTCCTTTTCTTATATCAACAGCATCTGCACTCAGAAAGAATAGATCAGCATTTACACATTCAAGTCCTTTTAAGGTCAAAAGACCAGATAAACTGAACATGCTATTTCTTAGCTGTCCTCCTAAAATAACTAAATGAACCGCTTTATTATTTGCCAGTGTCATTCCTACCTTTAAATCATTAGTTACTACTGTTATGTCAGAAAAGCTCCTACTCTCGCTTATTTTTTTTGCCAGTGCCAAGGTTGTAGTACCTGAATCTAAAATAATAGTCATTCCATCCTTTATGTATTCTAATGCCTTAGCTCCTATTTTCTCTTTATATTCCTTTTGAGTTTTTTCCTTTTCCAGCTGTTTAGGCTCGTAGGTCAGCTTAAACTTATTGCTGACTGCACCGCCTGTAACTCTTACCAATTTACCTTCCTTTTCAAGTGTTGAAAGGTCTCTGTTTATTGTTGCCTTTGAGCTGCCTAATTTTTCCATAAATTCTTGAACTGTTACATTTCCTTTTTCATTTATGTAATCCAATATTAACATTCTTCTATGGGATAACAAATTATCACCTCTTTTGAGTCTATTTGAGCCATATTTGTTTTACTGATTAAATAGTATCATTTCGGCTCAATAATAGCAATGAATTTTTTAAAGTTTTATTAATATTTTATTGTATTTATTTGATGATTACACTCTTAGATATAATTTATACAGGTATCATCAAGAATAGGTTGCTTTTTTACAATATATGATACAATTTGAGCCATTATGTATCTTTATAATATAAATTTAAATTTAAATTTAAAACTTAATACAAATAAATAAACTTTGAGTATATAAATTAGTTTGTGTGATTAATTAGCACTTAAAGTCATATGTTGTGGTAAATCTTATTAATAATAAGGACGTCAAAAGCAAAAATATGATTCTGACGCCACATATTAAAGACTGTTCAATTTTTCAGCAATAAATTCTAAAAGCCTCACTTCTAAATATTAATCTCCACTTAGCAATGCTTTTCTCTGCCAAATCTATCTTGATAAACTCCCAGAAGGTTCTAATTGTTACACTTTGTTAGTCATACTTTGGAAGCCTTGTCCAGTTCCCCAGGGACTTAGGTTTACTTCCTATACCAGTGAACTCGTTCAGCTAAAGCTGAACATCGAGACTTCAGGTGGGGACTCTACCCCACCTGAAGCAAATAGTGGAAACTCCACCTTATAGAAGGTGGAGTCTTAGAAATTGATAAAAACTTCTTTTTCTACTAATTACTTTCCATTCTTTTCATACTCGAGAATTCTTCCCACTTTCGGGTCAGACCTTGAATTAGGAACATAGCTTACCCTCAGATATTCTTTCACCAGGCACTTAGCCAATTCAATCCCCGTTACCAGTGCTCCTATAGTAATAATATTTGCATTATTGCTAAGCTGTGCACGTTGCGCCTGATATACATCTGTTACAAGAGCCGCATATGCTCCTTCTACTTTATTCGCTGCTATACATACACCAATTCCAGTACCACAAAGCAATACTCCTCTTTCACATTCTCCTCCCGCAACTGCCTTTGCTACACTAATAGCTGTATTTGCATAAATCGGATCCTCACTTCCAAAATCCCTACACTCATTCCCCAAGCTTTCAATATATTGTATTAGAATTCTTTTGTAATCAGTTGCATTTGGATCACACCCAATCGCTATCTTCATCTCTTTCTCCTCCTTTACTTACCACTTAAATTGTCTTCAGCAACCTGCCCAGGAATTTATCACATAATTTCCCTCTCTATTTATCAACCCATCAAGAAAAGAGGCGCAGTATATTCATGTCCATTATATCCTTGGATTCTGACATGATGCTGCACCCCTTTTTTATATCCTTTATACCTGTCACATTTCCAGCATTTTTTGAATAAATGATGCCATTGTCTGAATAATAATATTGCAGCTGGTGGCTCCTGCATCCAGCACACCTCTGGAACGTTCCCCAAGACGGCTAGCCCTGCCAATCCTTGCTGCCATTCCTTTCGTAGACAGCCATCCTTCCTTTGATGCTTCTTTCATAAGCTCTAATGCTTCTTTAAAATCTTTTCCTTCCTGCAATGCATTGCAATAGCTTTCTTTTGCAGGAATAAGTACATCCAGAAGGGTTTTATCACCTCTTTTTGCAGATCCAATATCCTGAACTCCATCAAGGGCGGCAGTAATCATCTTTTCAAAAACATATGCATCAATTTCTTCCTCTTTTGCACTGGCTTCTGCCATTTCCTCAAAAAACACACCATATAAAGGCCCCATGGAACCACCGATGTCTTCCATAAGTGTATTGCTCAAAATGGAAAGCCCTTCCCACATGGAATAATTTTTTCCTTCCAATTTTTTATGACACAAGGTAAAACCTTTGTTCATATTAATACCATGGTCACCATCCCCGATTTTTCCATCAATTTCACTTAGATAGTCTTTATTCTCTTGAATTTTTGCAATCAATTCTAATACTATGGATCCTGCTTTAGAATTATATATTTTCATATTCTACCGCCTTTCTCATAGCTGTTTTAACCCAACTGAATTCACTGGCATATCCAAACATTCCTTCAGTTCATCATCCAGTTTCATCACCGTTAAGGTAATGCCCATCATTTCCAGTGACGTAAAATAATTTCCCACATATGCTTTATATACAATGATTCCTTTCTCTTCCAATACTTCTGCTACTCTATTGTAAACAATATATTGTTCCATAACTGGAGTTGCACCAAGCCCTGAAAGCAGCACTGCAACTTCATCTCCATTAGCAAATGGCAGATCTGGAAGAATCAGATCCAGCATTTCAACTGCAATCTCATCAGCTGTCTTCAAAGGCTCCACTTTTATTCCAGGTTCCCCATGATGCCCAATTCCTACTTCCATTGTTCCGTCTTCAATTTGAAAATTTGGATGTCCCACAGCTGGAATCGTGCAAGGTGCGGTTCCAATTCCTACAGAACGAGTATTGTCAATTGCCTTCTGTGCAGTAATAATAACATTATCCAGGTCAGCTCCCATCGCTGCCTTAGCACCACCGACTTTCCACAGCAGTACTTCACCAGCTACTCCACGGCGTTTCTCTGCTTCCGTTTTAGGAGCAGAAGCACAGTCATCATTTGCTACTACTGTCTTTACTGTAATTCCCAGCTTTTTCGCATTTCGGATAGCCATCTTAACATTCATATTATCGCCTGCATAATTTCCATAAAGGCATGCAACTCCTTTTCCCGCATCTGCTGCCTTTATAGCATCAGTAAAGGCAGCAGCAGTTGGTGAAGAAAATATCTCTCCTACGGCAACAGCATCACACATATTTTCACCAATATATCCTATAAATGCCGGCTTATGCCCGGAGCCTCCACCTGTCACAATTCCTACTTTTCCTGCAACAGGTGCCTTTTTATATTTTACAACCCTTGGATTATCAGTTGCTTCAACCAGATCCTTTTGGGCTTTCAAAAATCCTTTAAGCATATCTTCTACTACAAAATCCGGATTATTTATTATTCTATTCATATTCTAACTCCTCTTCTACATCACAATGTTTCTGCAATTGCCTTCAAATTTGAAAGTCCTTTTACAGCAAGTTCTTCTCCGGTATCTGCAAATTTGCGCCAAATTGCACAGTTGCCTGCAAGCTCTTCAAATGCAGGATCAAATGATTCTATTGTAAGAGGACCATCGTATCCAATATCCGCTACTGCCTGAAAAAACTCCTTAAAAGGAACAAGACCGGTTCCAGGAATACCTCTGTCATTTTCATTCACATGTATATATCCCAAATATTCTTTTCCGCAGGTCTTTACTGCACCTGAAAAGCTTTTCTCCTCTCGAATCATATGGAAGCAGTCTAGATGAACCTTTACATTATCCAGTTCCACAGCTTTGCAAAAACGAACTGCATCCTCTCCGATATTCAAAAAATGGGTTTCAAAGCGGTTTACACATTCGACGCAGATCATAACATTTCCATTTTCTTTTGCATATGCGGCAACCTCTTTCATATTTGCAACAGCCCAATCCCATTCCTGTTCTGTACGAGGCTTTCTGGTCAGATATCCCCATGCTGCATAATTAACCCCGCCTAAAATAGGTGCTTTCAATTCATTACAAATATCAATACACTTTTTCATTGCATCAACAGCTGCTTTTCTTATTTCTGCATCTGGAGAGATTGGATTTGTTTTCAGGGTAAGCGTTGTAGTACAAACACAGTCAATTCCTACTCTATCCAACTCTTTTTTTACTGCTGCCACCGGAAATGTATATGGATTAGAGATTGCAAAATCAATTACCTCAAAACCTATGGACTTTGCTTTCTCAATAATCCACAAATCCCTTTCACTGAAATTTTCTGACCAGATAAATGAATCTACACCAAATTTAAAATACATATGAACCCCCTCCTCTTAAAACAAGACTAATATATCTTCCGGTACCCTCATAATATAGTCGGTACCATTATCACTTAGCTCTTCCTCCCCTCGGAATCCCCAAAGTACTCCACCAGTAGCCATTCCGGCATTTTTTCCTGTGTGAATGTCAGCGCCTGAATCTCCAATATATATTACCTCCTCAGGTGCCAAACCCATCATGCCTGCTATCTCAAGAGCCGTTTGGGGATCAGGTTTTTTAGGAATCCCTTCCCGCTCTCCAAATACTCCCGCAAATTTGATCTGGGGGAAAAACTTATTAATAAGATGATTTGTGTAATCGGTTCTTTTATTGGAATTTACACCTATTTTAACTCCCTTTTTATAAAGGATTTCAAGCATATCTGTAATACCATCATAGGGTGCAGTTTTATTCATATAGTTTTTATCATATGTCTCCAGGAACATTTTAAGCCCTTCAGAAATCTTATCATCATCACGGCAATCCTCTGGAAAGCTGACCTCTAGAAGGTTGCGAAATCCCTTTCCGATTTTAAGCTTATAATCCTCACAGCAGTGCTCCGAATATCCATATGTTGCTAGTACATGATTCACACTGTAGGATAAATCCTTAAGTGTATCAAGAAGTGTGCCATCCAAATCAAAAATTACACCTTTAAGCATTTTAGTATTGCATCCTTTCTTGTTCAAAAAGCCCTAAACGCAATACCGTATAGAGCCTTTTAGCTGATTTATAATTGCCAAGTCAATTCTTATATATGACCTGCTGATCCATATTAACCATTTATTAGCTTGTCCAATACCTTGGAGATACTGCTTCGCCTATACCAGGGAATTAATTTTTTCTCTATTTATCCTGCTAATAGAATAAATTGTTAATCAGTCAGAAACTATCATTTATAATTCTGTAATTGCAAAAACTACCTTAATTGGCTTGTTTTCAAAATTAACCAGTTGATATTTAGTTCCGGCTGGCAGGAAAAATGAGTCTTCTGGTTCCAGCACATAACTTTCTTGCATATCAACAAGATTAACAGTTACTGGTCCATCAATACAATATAACGCTCCATCACCTTTATGGGAATCAGGATCTGAGCAACGTGGTCCATATCCACCTGCAGGAAGAATCATCTCTCCCATATGTCCATAGTTATTGCTTGATATAAATCTCAAAAGCATTGGATGTGCTGTTCCATGTACGTTATTTAATTTTTCGAATTCACGTACTGCATACACAGCTCCTGTCTTTCTGGCTTCTTCCGGTTCCACCGGCCAAGCGCCAATATCGTCCGTACAACCCTGTCTTGAAATATCATGAATCTTGCCCTTCATGTTAGGTAATTGATCATTATTCTGCCCTTTATAAAACTTAGTATCACTATCTTCTGGAATGACAGTTGGGGGAATTGATTCACTCCAAGCCTTTGGAGTTATAAAGTAAAGGATTCTGGCTTTTTCTGCTGAAAAATTATGGCAGCAGTGCCATGCACCTTCTGGCATGTAAAGCCCTTCTCCGGTTTCAAGATATGCAAACTGTCCATTTCCGCTTCTTTGAACTACCGGGCCATTTAAAATATAATAGGTTTCATCTCCTGGATGAATGTCAAGAGGTGCAAATACACCACCTGGCCCTAATTCATAGATTCCAAGCATAAATGTGTCAGTTGTAACTATTGTAAATGTATTATCTGAAGTAAATGCATTATTAGGTGGATATAGTGCTGTAGAATAATCATGTTTGCGAATCAACATTGGCCTTTTTTCATCTTTTTTAAACGGAAAATTTTCCAATATATCAAATAATTTTGCCATTATAAAACCTCCATAACTTTACTTTCCATTTTTAAATGTAGAAATAACATTTTTTGCATAATCCTTCATAAATACATAAGCCTCTTCCTGTAGTTCATGGTATGGAATCTTTCCATTTGTTTCTGCAATTCTATCACCAACATACTTTGTTGTTGCTTTTGCCATATATGAATAATAATTTATTTTAGAACATCCTGCATTTATTGCTTTCTTTACCTGATCAAACTCCACACCGGATGCTCCATGCATTACCACGCGGCAGTCCTTTGGCAGTGCATCGCGGATTGCAGAAACTCTGTCAATATCAAGTACTGGAGGTTCCGCATAGATTCCATGCATTGTGCCGAAGCATACTGCAAGCGCATCACATCCAGTTTCTTTTGCAAATATTTTTGCTTCCTTAGGATCCGTAAAGAACTTTTTGATATCTTGATTGGTAAGTACACGGCTTTCTGCATCTCCATGGCTGTCTTCCTCAGTAGATGCCATTATACCCAGTTCTGCTTCTACTGTAATATCTAATTCATGTGCTATTTTAACAAATTCCTTTACTCTTCTTACATTCTCTTCAAATGGTAAAGCACTGCAGTCATACATAATTGAAGGAAATCCAATACGGATAGCTCTCATAACAAAAGTGTAGTTAGTAGCATGATCCAAATGAACACATACTGGAACTGATGCTTCTTTTGCATATTTCAGCATTTCTATGCCTATTCTCTCCAATGGTATTACTGTATCATGAACTTCTGCATGATCAATTATGATTGGTGTATTCAACTCTTCAGCTGCTCCAATCACTGCACGAAGTGTCTCTACATTTGGAGTATTAATACATGGTATTGCATATTTTTCTTTTTCTGCTATTTCTAGAATTTGTCTCATATTTACTAACATCTATTCACTCTCCTATAACATAATGTTTAATGTATATTTTCCAGGAATTGCTGTATGTTAAAAGCTTCCTAAAACTTTCTAAAGAAATTATTTTTCTTCCAGCAGAAATTAACACCTCCATATCCTTTTCTTTATTTTACTGCTTTCATTCTCCTTAATTCTCATTTGTTGTTTTTTATTATTGATTTCTATTACATACTAATGTTATATCATTTTAATTTGGCAATGTCAATTGATTATCGTGTATTTTTTATGTTTTTATTGTTATTTTAATGTAAAACGCTAACAATTAACAATTCGGAGGTTATTGGATCAAAGGAGATAATTTTTAGCTTACAAAAAACAAGGATAAAAAAGTACTTGTTATACTTTATTTATCCCTTGTCCAATAAAATTAATCAATTATAATATTTCACATAACATTTTCACATGTAGTAATTATTAAAAACTAAGAGCATTCTCTTCTGATTCTTCAGTAGTTACATCAACATTGCGCTTTAATAGAACAAGCATTAATGCAGTAACAAGACTTGATAATGCGAATACGCCCATCCAAACAAGAGGTTTATTAGCAAGGAATATTACGAATAATCCACCGTGAGGAGCTTGTAATGTTAATCCTGCAGCATAAGATAAAGCTGCACCAAATGCGCTGCCTACCATCAAGGAAGGTATTACTCTACCAGGATCTGCAACAGCATAAGGAATTGCAAATTCAGTTATCATTGCAAAACCACCTATAACACATCCTCCAAGACCTTTTCTCTCTAAGTTAGTAAACTTCTTCTTTGCGATTAACATAGCAATTGCAATACCCATCGGAGGAGCCATTGAAGCTACGAAATTTGCAGCCATTGGTCCCCAGTTATTTGCTGATGAAGCTGCTAAAGCAAAGGCATATGCTGCTTTATTAACAGGACCACCCATGTCAAATGCTAACATTGCTCCCTGAATTAATCCAAGAATTAATAAGCTGCCACCATTTAAGCCATTAAGTAAATCGGTCATAGTAGTGTTAAGCCATGTAACTGGAATTCCTATAATATAAGTCATGATAACCCCAACCAGGAATGTACCAAATAAAGGTATAATAAGTGTAGGCAGAAGTGATTTAATGCTTACAGGAAGCTTGATTTTCTTAAGAGCTACTACAATATATCCAGCAATAATACCACCAATCATTGCTCCTAAAAATCCAGAGCCTTGGTTACTTGCAATCATACCCGCAACAAATCCTGGAGCAATACCTGGTCTGTCAGCAAGTGAATATGAAATGTATCCGGCAAGAGCTGGTATCATAAGTCCGAAAGCTACTTTACCCCATGTGAACATACTAGCTGCAAATGATTCTGTTTTAAAAACGAAAATACCTCCAAATGCAAAACCAAGTGCGATAAGTATTCCTCCTGGGATAACAAATGGAATCATGTACGAAACGCCTGTAAGCAATGCCCTTTTGATGTCATTTCCTACTTCCTTAAAAGATTTACTCATAAAATGACCTCCTTTTATAAAATTATGAATAGTAATTATATATATTTTAGTAATATATATACATCATTAATAAGAGTGGCGCTTAAGTATTCTAAAAAATATTACTGGTTATTTTCAATGATTTTCATAGCTTTTTCAAAAACAGACTCTGGATCTTTAATCATTTCATGAGGTGATGACTGAAAAATTTTTTCCTTTACTTTTGAAAATCTCTCTACTGCTGTTATGTTCACATCATTTGCGAATATTATTAAATCAGCACTTTGTATATCAGTGCTTGACAATTGATTCTCAATGCCCAAAGCTCCCTGAATTTCCACCTTTACCTGGAATCCCTTTTTCTTTGCTATCTTCTTTATTGCTTCTGCAGACATATAGGAATGAGCAATCCCTGTCGCACATGAAGTAACTGCAACTATTTTCATTTTTCTCCCCCTTATCTAATAACTTCTATTCACTTAACATTGATTCTGCTGTTTTAATAGCAGAAATAAGATCCTCATAATTTTGAGACTTGTATATTTTTTCAACAAATTCATCATATATAAGTAAACGGGATAAAGTAGATAAAATTCTTATGTAATCATTTGATGAAACACTTTTAGGAATAGCCAGCATAAAAATAATTTTAGCTGTTCCTACTTCCCCATTGGATTCATAAAGAACTCCATTTGAACAACGACAAAATGCAATTGTAGGGCTTGTAACTGTCTCACTTTTCCCATGTGGTATTGCTATATAATTTCCCATATATGTGGATCCCATATCTTCTCTCTCGTATAAAGACTTTAAAAACTCCTCTTCGGATTTAACCTTACCTGCTTTAAACAAAAGTGAAACCATATGATGAAATAAATCATCTTTATCATTAAAACTACCATCATTTAAATCAACTATATTTGGTAATAATACTTCGGATATATGAAAGTCAAACATTAATATGTGCACCTCCTATTTCATGTAGTTTCCTCATGTAGTAATTTACACCATGTATTAGTAACTTGCATTTTAGAACATTTCTTACATATTAACCAGCATAACAATATCCCCTTTCTCAAAATAAAATTTTAAATGTTCCAAATGCATTTAATTGAATTCACCAGATCTCATTAATTCAATTTTATTCTATTCAGCATTAAAAGTCAATATATGAGAAAAATATTTTTATCATTTTCTCTCATTTATTATCATTTTAATTTTTTATCTGACATATACTATATATAATTTAGTATGATGTTTTTGCTTAAAAGAAATAAACCAGGAACCAATCTGGCTTAATCCATTTTACATATATTGTTTAAATTAAACCTTAAACTAAATAAAAATTTCTTATGTAACTAAAACATAAGAAATTTTTGGATAAAATTCATCAATATATGATGACAAACACGAAGTTGTATCATTCTATTACCGGTGCAACCATAACATTAATTCCAGCGGCACGAATTGATTCTATAACTTCTGGTGAGACACCATCATCAGTTATTATGTAATCTACTCTTTTTAATGGTGCTACTGGCATAACACAAACACGTCCTATTTTAGTATGATCTGCAACAATTATTAATTGGGAACATGACTCAATCATTTTTTTCTTTATTGATGCAACTGCAGGAACCATTGAATTAGCTACCGTGAGACCTTGCTGCAAAGATATGCCATCAATTCCTAAAATGAGCTTGTGAGGCATAAATCTGCTAACAAAATCATTTGTTAGGTCTCCAATTAACACACAATTTTCCTTATAGACTATTCCTCCTGCCAAGTATACAGCTGAATCTTTTATAGAAATTAAATCATTCAACATATAAAAGGAATTTGTAATAATTGTTAATCCGCTTTTATCACCTAAATTCTTTGCTACACATTGTGTGGTGCTCCCGCCATCAATCATAATAGTATCACCATTATTTATTAAAGAAGCAGTCAGTTTACCTATTGCATACTTCTCAGCCTGATTTTTTTCAATCCTCAAGTTTATATCCAATATATTTCTGACCATTTCCTTTCCATCTTCAGCATTTAAATCATTAAGTAAAATTGCACCGCCATGGGTACGTTTGATTAATCTACGAGATTCTAATTCTGCCAAGTCCATGCGAACTGTAGACCTGCTCATACCAAACTCATCTGCTAATTCATTAACAAGTACCTTTTTCTTTTCTAAAATTTTTTTATAAATCAATTCAAGTCGTTCTTCAGGAAATATTTTTTTATCCATATTCTCCCTCCTTTTATATTGTTTTTGTACACCTTTGTAATAAAAGACAACATATAATTATCTTAACTAAGTTATTATCGACTTCTGAGGTAAAGAAGTAACTAATAAAATTAAATGACTATGAATACCACCAAAAGCCAGGTGATTAAATAGAAGAACCTCCTCTTGCTGTGCACTTTTTCTCATATGAATTTCATATTTCTTTGTAATATATCCTGCTAATATTATATTTTACTATAAAATTTAAGCGATTTCTATTGAATTTGTATTATTTCAATAATAAAATATTATTAAAATAGCATTTAACGTTAATTAAGATTGTTAAATGCTTGCATTCAACAATCTTTTAATTGATTTCTTTGTCTTTAAAACCATAAATTATTTATTGAGGAAGATATGGAAAAAATAGATCCTCCTACCTCCCCTTCTTTTTCTGCAGAACCCTCATAACATCCTCATCTATTGTTCCTCTAGCTATAATGTGATTCACAATCACATGCTCCTCTTGTCCCTGCCTATGAAGTCTTGCATTAGCCTGTTGATATAACTCTAATCTCCAGGTTAAACCAAACCATACTATCACATTTCCTCCAAATTGAAGATTAGAATTACCTTGACTATACCCTAAGTTACCCTATGTGACAGCCACATCACAAGTTTTATATCCTACATCTGATGAGGCTAGCGCCTATACTCTATATAAAAAATTCCTCTATGGTTTCTCCATTTTCAATGTTTAAAAACCTGACTGCTCCATCTTCAAATACTGCAGCAGAGGGAATTCCATCTCCCTTGGGAACTCCAATACTTCCAGGATTAATAAACACAGTTCTGCCATAGATCTCATATTTTCTTATATGTGTATGTCCTGTTATCATAATATCAACTCTGTAAGCTTCTGCAATTTGGTTCAGTTTAGCCTGATCCAAATCATGTCCATGCATTACCATAAACCTTGTTCCATCTGCCTCATACACAATTGCAGGGGTATATACAGGCAGCTTTAATACCATCAAATCCACCTCAGCATCACAGTTACCTTTTGCTATAAGCATCGGTACTTCATTTTTAGAAATTTCCTCTGCCAGTCCTTGCGGATCATAACCATGTAGTATTGGGTTTCTTGGTCCATGGTAAAGTATGTCCCCGGCACAAAGTATCATATGACAATCACCAATAGTCCTTAATGCCTTCCTAAATTGTCCAGGATAACCATGTAAATCACTTATTATACCTATCCTCATTTTCTCATCTCCATTCTTAAGCCAGGCAGCTCTTATATAGATTTGTTTTAAAGAATCATATGTATCAACTAATCTAGTATTATTATAGCAGAAATATCACCTGAGGAGTTGTCTGCTGTGGTCATCAGGGTCTACATCTTGATATAATTTTCCACTGGGATGTGACAGATGTCCTTTTTTTGAGACCTAATCCGGGACCCACATTAATCCCCTGTTGAAAACAGACATAGACCCCACACTTAGCGAGGTTTTTATAGATGCTGTTTCTTTATCTGATGAGGCTGGCACTTTGCCATCTCCTCCATCTGCTGCTTTGATTCGGTGGACAATGCATCCCCTAGAAAATTACGTCTCGGCTCCTGCATTTCCTGATGTTCCCCCTTGACCCTGTCATTTGCCGCCTCAACCTCAGCCTTTAGCTCTCTGGCAGACATAATCAGGCAGCCTGCACCTCTGACAATGATTTGCTGCAGGCCGTCTGAGGTTGCAACAGTAATATTGTATTTTTTACTATGGTTGTGGGCGAATTTCTCAATATACTGGTCTGCTGTTTGTGCTTCTTTGGTAAATACCATATGGATATTGTGATAGTACGTGATCTCCTCCCCGTGTCCCTGAACAAGGTATGCATCAAAAACAACAATGATTTCACATTTTCGAATCCCTTGATAATTGCTCAAGACATCAAGCAGTTTAATTCTAGCACTTTCCATATCATCCTCTGCAAGCATTTTTAACTCCGACCATGCATGAATAATATTATAGCCATCTACTAGAAGGTACTCCTCCTTAGATTTCTGAACGTGAACTCCATAGTCTGTATTTTCCGGTTTGAAATAGCTTTCCCTGGCTGATTTACTTCTTTTCCAAACCGATTTTTTACCCTGGTTTGCATAGAAGGTTTTGTTGAAAATTTGGTCAATCTCTTCTGTACTAATCCATTTCTCTTCTTTATATGAAGCTCTATTTTGGAAGGCTTCATCTGATAAATTCTCCTTTTGCAGGAGATAGCCCTCTAAGTGCATATGATTCTTGACTTCATTCCAACTGACAATAAAGCCTGCACCATGGGTGCAAAATACTGATCCTGTTGGATTTGCCACGTCCTTTTCCGGATCGTAGCCTGTACGCTCTATGATTTCATCGGCATTATGGCAGGGTTCATATCCCTTTAGACTGCAAAACAGCCTACCTTTACCTCTGGTATAGGCAATTACCTCCTTTTGATAATTCCTCATGCTGCTGACAGGAGCGCTGCCCACCAGAACAACCGTTTCGCCATATGAATGTGATATTTGGCAGGTTCCCTTCATTTTATCTATATCAGTCATGGCTCTTCCTACCATTTTCTCAGGTAATTCCAGCTGGTAGGAATAATAGGGCTCCAGCAATAGGGATCCTGCCTCCATCAGGCCCTGACGCACTGCCCGGCAGGTAGCCTCCCTGAAGTCCCCGCCCTGTGTGTGCTTGTTGTGTGCTTTTCCTAGGACCAGGGTGATTCTCATATCCGTAATATCTGCCCCTGCTAGAACTCCCTTATGGGCTTTTTCCTCCAGATGGTGCAAAACAAGGTTCTGCCAGCTTTTCCCTAGAACATCCTCGCTGCATTTGGTTTCAAACACAAGGCCCCTTCCCCTCTCCCCGGGCGTAAGTAGAAGATGTACCTCCGCATAATGCCTCAAGGGTTCAAAATGCCCTACTCCAAGGGCCACATCAGAAATTGTCTCTTTGTATACGATTCCTCCTTCATCGAAGGATACCCAAACTCCAAAACGCTCTTGTATCATGCTCTGCAGTATTTCTAGCTGTACTTCTCCCATTATCCTGACTTGGATCTCCTGGAGCTGCTCATCCCAAACAATATGAAGCTCAGGCTCCTCTTCTTCAATTTGCCTAAGCTTTGGAAGCATAGCCCTTGGATCACACCCTTCGGTCAGTATCATCCGGTAGGACAATACAGGTTCAAGCACCGGGTCCTCTGAAATCCCCTCTATTCCCAAGCCTTCTCAGGGCCTGGCCTTACTAAGTCCTGTTACTGCGCATACAGACCCTGCCCCAAGCTCATTTACTGCTTCAAACTTCTGTCCTGAATAGATACGGATCTGATTCACCTTCTCTTCCCAGTTTAGACTTCCAAGAAGGTCCCTTACCTTCAGTTTTCCACCAGTAAGCTTCATATGTGTAAGGCGGTTTCCCTGCTCATCCCTTGTTACCTTGAATATCTTAGCCCCGAATTCATCAGGATAGGAAGGTATTTTTGCATACTCTGCAATGCCCTGCATCAATTGCTCTACGCCTTCCAATTTTAAAGCGGATCCGAAAAAGCATGGAAATACCCTTCTCTCACTGATAGATTTTTTAATCTGAAGGGTTTCTATGTGGCCTGTTTTCAAAAAGGCTTCCATCATGCTCTCATCACACATGGCCAGCTGGTCATAGAAGCCTTCCGTTTTGATGGAGTCAAATTCAATGCATCCATCATTCAGCTGCTTTTTCAATTCTTCTAAAAGTTTATCCCTATTAGTCCCAGGCTGGTCCATTTTGTTCACAAAAATGAAAGCAGGAATCCCATACAGTTCCTGGAGCCGCCATAGGGTCTTAGTATGTCCCTGTATTCCATCCGCCCCGCTTATGACAAGGATTGCATAATCAAGTACCTGCAGAGTCCTTTCCATTTCAGCCGAAAAATCCACATGCCCCGGAGTATCAAGTAAGATAATCTGAATTCCACCGGTTTCAAATATTGCCTGTTTGGAGAAAATAGTGATACCTCTAGCCCGCTCCAGTTCATAGGTATCCAGGTAAGCATCCTTATTGTCCACCCTGCCCAGTTTTCCAATTTTACCGCTCAGATAAAGCATGCTCTCTGATAAAGTTGTCTTGCCTGCGTCTACATGCGCTAATATTCCTACAACTAGTTTTTTCATCATTTATTCAATCCTTTGTTTTTCTTATATAGGTGCCAGACAGGGTCGAAAGAAGTTTTCACATAGTTACCCAGGTGACGTGAATGCCACCTATTCTCAGTAGAAAGTGAATCCACTGCCCTCTTAATAACTTTTCTGCTTTTTTAAAGTACTTATCATTTGAATGTCCATATGGTAATCTACCCATAATATCAAAAATCTTGTTGTTTGTAAATTCCCGTACCATACTGCTCAAGGACAAGTCCATGAGTTGCCAGAAGCATGTTTTGTATAGAGGCAGAGCAATCCTCAACGAAAAAACCTGCGGAATTCTGCTTTTCCGTATCTTCACATACAATTATTCCGTACCCTGCACTTGACAGCATTTTCCCATAGGGGTGGAAGCTGGCTATGGCTTCAAGGGCGGATTTTTCTCTAACAACAACAAAATGCTGTGGTCTGTAGTTATGTGCTGATGGTGCAGAAAAACCTGCTTTTTAATTTAGTTATTATAGACAGTATTATTTCCATCTGTCCATCTAATACTGCCCTTTGATAATCCGCAGATCGTACTGATTTTATTCATATATATACATTTATCAGTGAAGCCGATAGATGTTCCGAGATACAGAATTTCCTCTCCAACCTTTATGCTGACTTTAGTGCGAAATACGCTATTCTCCTTAGTTTCATCATCAGTTATCATAAGTATTTTCTCTTTACACAAAGACATAAGGTCCTTGTGATTTGATAATATTATTTGAAAGGTCTGTACAATTGCATCTGAAGCATCCTTAACCTTGCATTCTATTCCTTCCACCACAATTTGCTTTACAATTACAGCTGCCTTTCGTTCATTCTTTCCAATATTTTTCATGCTTGTGGATACACTTGTAATAGATGACATTTTCATCACATGATTAAAGCGGTTTATGATTTCTTTGCTATCTATTTTATTGTTATCCTCGCTGCATATTTTTTTCAAAACGACACCTAATTTATCTATTACCTTCCCTATCTTGTCTACTTTTCTATCAGTTAAATCCTTGTAATCCTCTACATAATCCTTGAATACTCTTCTTAAATCCTCTGATGTTTGTTTTGCTTCAAGAGCACCATCAAATAGCATTTGCTCTTCGTCCTCATACCACCCACATGAGGTAAGTAAATATGTATATAATTCCGGCCCACTCATTTGCAAGCACAAAGAGCAAAATAAAATTGCGGTTTCCAATTCTCCGATTTTAATTTCTTCATCCTTTTTAAATTCTTGTACGCTCTGAATAAGCAAAAAGGAATTTACAAGCCTTTTAAAAGTACGTGGATTAGGTCCTACTGTTTCCTTAACAAATTCTGAAAGGTGCTTTACATATTTATCAGAAATAATGTTATTTAGATGTTTTTTCATTAATATATCCAGACTATAGGACTCGACCGGCATATGGAATGGCAATTGTATGATTTTATCAAAAAAGCTCTTACATTTTTCCAGTGATGTATCATTTCCAAATTTTTTACGAACACCCTGGACCACTACATCATAATCGATGGCTAAAATGAATACGCATTGCTTTACATCCAGAAATAACTTCATGGCCTCAAGCAATTCAACAGCAACATCCGGATTCAATCGGTCCAAATCATCTATAAAAATAACCAGGCGGCTTTTCTCATTATCTAAATAATCCTTTACTGTCATCTGAAATTCATCACGAATTTTCGAGATACTTTGTGCTTTATCTATCTGATTACTTATAAAAATTGCTTTCGCAGACTCCTCATCAATATTTTCTGCAAAAGGGATTATATTCTTGCCGGTTTTCCAGGCAAATTTTAAAAGCTTCATGGCAGTATCCTTCAGCTTCTCCACTCCATTTCCGCTATTCATCTTATCTATTAAACAAGTAAGAAAAGAGAAATATAAGTCTTCATCCATATTGAATTGAGCATATTGCCATGTGTTAAAGTATATAGTTTTTATATTACCCTGCTGCAGCAGCTCCTGATTCAGACAATTGATCATTGATGTTTTTCCTGTCCCCCAATCTCCCTGAATTGCTATAGACATTGGAGTAGGACAGGTTGTAACAAACTTTTTCAGTCCCTGAATATATTTACTTATATTTAGTAGATCCTCCACATTGGGTTCTTTCTCATTTACTCCACTCATTAAAGGTAAATCAGTAACTCCGAAACTCATAAATTTCCCCCTATCTTGAATTGGAATGGTAGTTAAAAACATTATATCACTTAAATATATTCTCATGCAGGTTATATTCGACAAAAACCTCCCTACTTTCCACTGACAATTGTTCTAATCATAGCCCTGTTGTTCATGTCAAATGAATTCCCAGGCTGTATGAACTCAATCCTCTCATTCTGAAAGGCCTTTTTATATTCCTCAAATATTTTGTCCTCATCATAACTCTTGTTAAGCAATTCTAAAACAAAAGCCCTTCTACCTTCAGCAGCCTGAATGCATTTTTGCCAGTAGTCAGAAGTATCAGCTTCATTTACTAAGCCATAATGAGGAGATATTATGTGTGATGTATTTGCACTCTGCATTTGTTTATGGATTTTGTGGCATCCTAATAGCTTATTATGAAGCAGGGATGAGCCTTGCTTGATCTTGCAATTACACCTGTTGTCTCACTATCAAAAATAACCTCATTGTTAACTAGGAATGACAGGGAGCATCTGGTGTGACCTGGTGTTTCAAATATGGTAATGGCCAAGTCTACCAAATCAATTGTATCACCTTCATACACTGCTTGATCCACCTTTAATAAATCATAATTATAATCTATCGGTTCATTCATGCCGTAAAATCTTCCTGCCTGATTGCTGAGGTCCTTGATTGTTTTAAGTGCATTGGTTTTTGATAAAACATTTTTTGCATATTCTTCAGCAAGAACTTTAGCATTCGGCCATACCTGTCTTAAGTAGGGAATTGCACCTATATGATCGTAGTGGGAATGGCTGAGAGAATGTTGTCCATTTTTTTTCATCCTTATCGGGGATTCAAGCTCTGCTATTAAGACAGGTTACAGGGATATTACCCCGGAGGAAGCAAAGAAAAGGCTTGACAGTGAAAAGGGGATAATAATCCTGGATGTAAGGACACCGGAAGAATACCAGGAGGGGCATATAAAGGATGCGGTGCTAATACCCGTTGATACCTGGAAGTAGTCGCAGAGGATAAGCTAACCGACAAGGATGCTGTTATATTTGTTTATTGCAGAAGTGGCAGAAGAAGTGTCACTGCTGCCAATATACTTGTGAAACTCGGTTACAAAAACGTGACAATCTTGATGGAATAATCGATTGGCCTTATGAGATTATAAAGTGAACTCGTCCAGCTAAGGCTGGACATCGGGGCTTAAGGTGGGGACTTATGCATCACCTGAAGTAGAAAAAGGCAACTCCACCTTATAAAAGGTGGAGTCTTAAAAATCGATAAAAGAAAAGCTCTCTCGATAATGTGGTAAAATATATATACAAGTATAGGACAAATATTTTAACACTCTAAAAGAATGGAGAGGATTTAATGATATACAGAAATGCTACTTTACAAGATATCCCCTGCGTATCAGAATTACAGAAAAAATACCATGTATCTACGATAAGCGAAGAGGACAAGGCCCATGGTTTTGTTACAACTTTATTTACGGAGGAGCAATTCAAGGACCTAATTGAGAAGGAAAATGGGCTTGCCATAGCCTGTGATAATGACAGGGTTGTGGCCTATGCCATGGCAGCATCATGGCAATACTGGTCGTTATGGCCTTTGTTTCAGTTTATGATAAAGGATTTGCCAAATACAAAATACCAGGGCCAAGCTCTTACTATGGAAAATTCCTATCAATATGGTCCTGTTTGTATTCATAGGGATTATCGCGGGTCTGAGGTTCTTCCAAATATTTTTGATTTCTCAAGGCTTCAAATGAATAAAAGGTATCCCATATTAATTACATTTATTAATCAAATCAATCACAGGTCCTATAGAGCCCATACTAAAAAACTTGGGTTGGATGTAATTAAAACCTTTGAGTTCAATAATAATCAATATTATGAATTGGGATATGAGGCATCAAAGAAGACTAAAAGCTCAAATATAGAAATGCTCTAATTTAATGAACCAATATAGTTTAATAAATCTATCATTAGGAGGAAAAAACCATGTTTAAACGAATCGATCATGTGGCATTAACAGTCAAGGATAGGGAAAAATCAATACAATTTTACGAGAAACACTTTGGATTCAAGAAATACTATGAACATGATGTACCTGTACCTGTAATAGAAAAAATAGTATACC
The DNA here is from genome assembly GCA_041639705.1 of Clostridiaceae bacterium. GTDB lineage: Bacteria > Bacillota > Clostridia > Clostridiales > Caloramatoraceae > JARDZI01. The sequence goes on from JBEQBT010000003.1 coordinate 46,542, forward strand.
TTAAGCTTGGTGATACTGTTTTAGAGCTTATACATATGCCCAATAGCCAGTTAGGCCAGGGCTTTCATTTCTGCCTGGAATGTGATAACTTTGAAGAGGACTATAATCGCTTAAAAAGCGCTGGTATTCCTGTTAATACAGAGCCCCACCCTGCAGGAGCGAGGGAACCTGGAGAAGAAAACTGGCGCAGAGTGGTATTTGTAGGACCGGATGGAGAACAAATAGAATTCAGAGGGTAAATAAGAGGTGCCAGCCTCATCAGATATTAGATATTTATAATATCTGATGAGGCTGGCACTTTAGTTAGTAAAGCCAGGCACTGGACGAATATACATGTACCTGGCCTTAAATGCTGCATATTATATTTTATAGGTCATATTTCAATTAAGTCTGTTTATCCACTTTGTTATATAATTGATAAACAGTGCAAAATCATCCAAATGGTTTTGCATAATATCTATTATAATATCCTCATCTATTTTCATATAATCATGAACCAATATATTTCTAAATGAAACCATATTGGCAATTTGCTTTGCAAATTGTGCCGGAAGTATAGATTCCTTTCCTAAATTCAGGATTGTTTCTCTATATGTATCCGGTTTCTCTATATCCAAATATGAAACAATAATATTAGAAATATCTATAATACATTCAATGGATATATGCAGCCCCCTCTCTATACCCCAGTATTTTATCATGTCCTCTTTTAAATTATCCTTGTTGATTCCCACAGAAGTCATTTTTAATAGTATCAGGTTTTTCTGTAATTCTTTTATCTTTAAATTAATTATATCTGAAATGTTTTTTGTCACTATTATCCCTCCAGTTCTTTCTTAATCCACTGGTTTATGTAATGCATCTGGGTGTTTCGAAAATACTCCATATCCATATACTCTTTTTGAACTCTTGATTCAAACATAACCTTTACCATTTCATCTTCCATGTAGATCAGTTTCCCATATTTTATAACCTGATGCTTTAATACAGAATTTGCAGAATTCAGTACACATAAGTCAACGTCATCTCTTTTTAATGCATCACAAAAAACGCCAATTAAATTAATCTTATCCAGGGGATCATAGTCTTCTCTGAGCAATAGGGCAATATCTACATCACTTTTTTCATTACTTGTTCCCTTTGCATAGGAACCAAATATATATATAAGTTCTATTCCATATTGATTTTTAAATTCTGAGAGTTCATTATTTATGCTATTTTTAATTTCTTCAAAGGACCTATTTAACATAATATCAATCCTTATAATTTATTCTATTATACTTACATTGTATATCTTTGATCATAGTTTGCCAAGTACCGATCATTAATATAACTTAACCCCTTTTTCATAGATAATTAGGTGGCAGT
>JBEQBT010000004.1:0-44297 GCA_041639705.1 Clostridiaceae bacterium
GTTAAATTGGAGAGTAATACCTCATTAGATACAAAAATATATATTAAATATATTAAAAAGGAGTGTTGTAAGTGCATAATCTAATCGATTTAAGAATAAACGAAGAGCAACTTAAAAAAACAGTTGAAAGTGCAAAGGAAAGGAATGTTTTAATTCCAACATTTGCTCAAATGAAGGATCCTAACAAAATACCTGCAAAGGTTAAAGAAAAATTAAAGAATGTTGAGTTAACTGCAATAGACCCAATCAACTTATTTAGAATTTCATGGAAAAACCAACCTGTAAATAAAGGTGGATTGTATAATGATCTGCCAAATTATATAGAAATTCCAGAAGTAATTTCAGGAGTTAAGGCAAGAATATTTGCAATGGCAGGAAAGTTCTTCCCAATAGGAGCTCATAAGGTTGGAGCAAGCTTTGCTTGTTTAGTTCCACGTCTTGTAACAGGACAGTTTGATCCAAAATTCCATGAAGCAGTTTGGCCTTCAACAGGTAACTACTGCCGTGGTGGTGCATATAACTCTAAATTACTTGGATGTAAGTCAATAGCTATTTTACCAGAAAACATGAGTAAAGAGCGTTTCGAATGGTTAAACAAGGTAGCTGGAGAGGTTATTGCAACTCCAGGTAGTGAAAGTAATGTAAAGGAAATTTACGATAAAACTTGGGAACTTAGAAGAACTAGAGACAACGTAGTTATATTCAATCAATTTGGAGAGCTTGGTAATAATCTATGGCATTATGAAGTGACTGGTAATGCAATGAAGGATATAATAGAAGCTGAAAAACGTCCAAACAGCAAGGTTGCAGGAGTTTGCTTGACATCAGGTTCAGCTGGTACACTTGGAAGTGCAGAGTTTATAAAGGATCAATATCCAGGTGCTAAGTTCGTTGTTGGAGAAGCACTACAGTGTCCAACATTACTTAACAATGGTTTTGGTGAGCACAGAATAGAAGGTATTGGTGATAAGCATGTACCATGGATCCATAATGTAAAGAATACAGATATGATAGTAGCAGTTGATGATAATGATGCATTAGCAATGTTCCGTCTATTTAATGAACCAGCTGGACAGGAATATCTAAAAACACAGGGAGTTGCTCAGGACGTAATTGAAAAGCTTTCATGGGTTGGTATTTCCGGAGCAGCAAACATAATATCTTGTATTAAATTTGCTAAATACTATGAATTAACTGAGAACGACATGGTACTTACAGTACTTACAGACTCAGCAGAAATGTATCAATCAAGACTTGCTGAAATGGAAGCAGAAAGAGGAAGAAAGTACACTGCTGTTGATGCTGCAATAGATCATAACAGAAGCGTATTGGGACTTAGAACTGACAGTATGGAAGAATTAACATACATCACCAAGAAACGTATTCATAATCTTAAGTATTATACTTGGATTGAACAACAGGAGTATGATGTAAAAGAATTAAATGCACAGTGGTATGATTATGATAACTATTGGGGTAAGCTTCATCAAATGGGACCAGAGCTTGACAGACTTATTGAGCAGTTCAATGAAAAAACTGGCCTAGCAAAAAACCTATAATATAAAACTAAGAACTGAAAGATAAATAATAAAAGATAGACTCGTTATTATAAATTTACTTGGATTATATAACGGGTCTATCTATAATTTAATTATAAGGAATAATATTTTATATAATAATTTAAAAGAACCTTATTATGAAAGGAGTCTTATTTATGGGTATATTGCTCAAGGGTGGAAAAATTATAACAGCAGTGGATGAATACTATTCTGATATTCGTATTGAAGGTGAGAAAATTGTTTCTATTGGAAATGATTTAGAGAAACCTGGAGATGAAATAATATCTGCTGAAGGGTGTTATGTTTTTCCAGGTTGTATAGATACCCATACTCACTTTGATTTGGATGTGGGTTTAACAGTTACAGCAGACGATTTTGCAAGTGGAACAAAAGCTGCAATCGTAGGTGGAACAACAACTATACTGGATTATGGATGTCAAAACAGAGGTGATACCCTGAGGTCAGCACTTAAAGAGCAGCATAGAAAATCCCAGGGGAAATGCTACTGTGATTATGGGTTTCATATGGGAATTACAGATTGGAATGATGAAACCTCTAAGGAAATGGAATATATGATTGAGTCAGGCGTTACTTCGTTTAAGATGTATATGGCTTATAAGAAATCAATGCAGGTGGATGATGGAGTAATATACAAGGCATTAAAGAGAAGTAAAGAGGTTGGTGGATTAATAACATTTCATTGTGAAAATGGGGATTTAATTGAGACTTTCCTGGAAGAAGCAATAAAAAATGGAAATAAAGGACCATATTATCATCCATTATCAAGACCAGTTGAAATAGAAAATGAAGCAATCGAGAGGTTAATTAAAATTGCGGAAATTGCAGATGCACCTGTATATGTTGTACATTTAAGCTCAAAGTCAGGACTTATGAGCATATTAGAAGCTAAAAAAAGAGGAACAGAAATATATGTTGAAACCTGCCCCCAGTACTTAATGTTGAATGATTCCTGTTATGGAGAAAAGGACAGCACTAGCTTTGAGGGTGCAAAATATGTTATGTCACCTCCACTAAGAAAGAAATATGATCAGGAAGCATTGTGGAAGGGACTAAGCTTTGGAGAAATTGATACAATTGGAACAGATCACTGTTCATTTAATTATAAAGGTCAAAAGGATATTGGAATAGAAAATTTCAGTAAAATACCTAATGGTGGACCAGGTGTTGAAAATAGAATGGGTCTAATGTATACCTATGGAGTATTAGAAGGTAGGTTAAGCATTAATGAGATGGTTGCACTTACTTCCACAAATGCAGCAAAGTTGTTTGGTCTATTCCCTCAAAAAGGAACTATTTCAGTAGGAAGTGATGCAGATATTGTAGTATGGGATCCAAATTATAGTTCTACAATTACTGCAGAAAAACAAACTCAAAATGTTGACTACAATCCCTATGAAGGTTTTAAACAAAAGGGAAGAGCCCTTCATGTTTTGCTGAGAGGAAATAAAGTGTTATGTGATGGGTCATTAGTTGAGAAGAAACCAATAGGAAAGTATTTATATAGAAAACCATTTTCAGGGAAGTAGAATTAATTTATGAATCTTATAAAATGGAAAAACCTATACTTTACAGAGGGAGAAGAACTAACTTCTGGTGGAATGAGTATTATGAAGTTGTATGTGGAGGTTCTTTAGTTCTTGTTATTAGTAAAAATAAAAGAAATCCAATACATTATGTTTCACAGATTATTAACTGAATCATTTTGAGATTCTGGGACTTTTTAAATTTTAGGAAGAGAGGAATTTGAAATGTTTAAAGTACATGTAAACGGTAAAGATTATCAATCTGAAACAGATATGACATTGATGGATTTTCTACGAGAAGTGTTGGGAATAACATCTGTAAAGAATGGGTGCAAAGAAGGTGCCTGTGGAACTTGCACTGTTATTATTGATGGAAAGACAACTCGTGCATGTATACAAAAGCTTTCTAAATTAGAAGGGAAAAATATACAAACTATAGAGGGATTTACAGAAAGAGAAAGGGAAGTATTCGGATATGCTTTTGCTGCTGCTGGAGCTGTACAATGTGGATTTTGTATCCCGGGTATGGTTATATGTGGTAAATGCCTAATTGATCAAAATCCAAATCCTACAAGAGAAGACGTAAAACAATCCATACGTACTAACATTTGCCGTTGTACTGGTTATGCCAAGATTGAAGATGGAATTCTTTTAGCTGCAAAAATGCTAAGAGAAAATCTTGAAATCCCTGAATTGAAACAAACTGGGAAAGTCGGAGAAAGAACCTGCCGTGTAGATGCAATTCCGAAAACCCTGGGGAAAGCAATGTATGCAGATGATTACAAGTTTGATGGCATGCTATATGGAAAGAATGTATTTAGCAAATATGCTCGGGCAAAAATACTCTCTATTGATATAAGCAATGCTCTTGAAATGCCAGGAGTTGTTGCTATATACACAGCAAAGGATATTCCTGGGAAGAGGTATATTGGCCACTTAGCCCAGGATTGGCCAGGCATGATTGATGTAGGAGAACAAACAAAGTGCTGCGGTGATACTCTTGCAATGGTTGTTGCTGAAACTAGAGATCAAGCAGTGGAAGCTGTAAAGGCTGTAGAAGTAGAATACGAAGTATTAGAACCAATTCGTACACCTGAAGAAGCCGCAGCTATTGGTGCCCACCAGGTACATGGAGAAGGTTTTATGCAATTTGGACAGTTTAGAATTCCTGAAAACAATGTATTTGATCATGAAGAAGTAAAAAGAGGGAATGCAGAAGCTGCACTTACAAATTCAAAATATGTAGTTGAAGGAACTTTCCATGTTCCACCAACTGAGCATGCTTTTATGGAGCCAGAAACTGCAATAGGCTTGCCTGATGGAGATGGTGTCAAGGTTATTACAGGAGGTCAAGGTATTTATGATGAATATCATGAAATTAGTAATTATCTTGGACTCCCGCTGGAAAAAATAAGAATTCAAAGTGCTGTTGTTGGAGGAGGATTTGGTGGTAAGGAAGATATGAGTGTGCAGCATCAAGCGGCACTTTGCGCATATTTAACAAAACGGCCTGTAAAAGTATCCTTTAGCAGACAGGAAAGCATTAACTATCACCCTAAACGTCATTCAATGGATATTTATTGTAAAATTGGTTGTGATGAAAATGGTATTTTGAAAGGGATGAAAGCGAGACTTACATCTGATACAGGTGCATATGCCTCACTAGGTGGTCCTGTACTTCAAAGAGCTTGTACTCATGCTGGTGGTCCATATAACTATCAAAATGTGGATATTGAAGGAAATGCATATTATACTAATAACCCACCAGCTGGTGCCTTCCGTGGTTTCGGAGTGACACAATCCTGTGCAGCTATAGAATGTTTAATAAATCTGCTAGCAGAAAAGGCAGGTCTTTCAGGATGGGAATTTCGTTATCGAAATGCCATTAGACCAGGACAATCATTACCTAATGGACAGCTTGCAGATGAAGGGACTGCAATGGTAGAAACCTTGGAAGCAGTAAAGGCTGATTTTGAAAAATATGAGGCAGATCCGAATTATTATGTTGGTATTGCTTCGGCAATGAAGAATGCAGGTGTTGGAGTAGGTGTTCCAGATATAGGACGCTGCAATTTAAAAATAATAAATGGAAAGGTTCATGTCAGATCTTCTGCTGGTGCAATTGGCCAAGGCGTACAAACAGTGCTAATGCAAATGATTTGTGAAACAACAGGACTTGGACCTGAACAGATTGTGGTAGAACATCCTGATACAAAATATACTCCTGATTCTGGTACAACAACCGCTTCCAGGCAAACTGTATTTGCAGGGGAGGCAGCACATCAATCATCCTTACAATTAAAAGTTGACCTTGACAGTGGATATACACTAGAGGATTTGGAGGATAAGGAATATATTGGAGAATTCGATTTCAAAACAGACCCAATAGGTTCTACAAAGCCAAATCCAGTTAGCCACATTGCCTATGGATATGCAACACAACTTTTTGTTATTGATAAGGATGGAAAAATAGTAAAGGTTATTGCTGCACATGATATTGGCAGAGCGATCAATCCACTTTCTGCAACAGGTCAAGTAGAGGGAGGGGTAGCTATGGCTCTTGGATATGCTTTGACTGAAGACTTCCCACTAAAAGATGGAATTCCTCAAGCAAAGCTTGGTACCTTAGGTCTTTTTAAGGCACCTCAAATTCCACCTGTTGAAGTTCATTTAATTGAAAAAAATCAATCTTGCGTCGCATTTGGTGCTAAGGGTATTGGTGAAATTGTGGTTACCATGGGTGCACCTGCATGCCAAAATGCATACTATAAAAAAGACTCTGTTTACAGGTACAATTTTCCTCTGGAGAATACTTTTTACCGTAAGCAGAAACCTGCAAAAACAGAATAAAAGCTGAAGAGAATATCAATAAATTATAAGCAGGTTTCCATATTCTAATTGCTTTATTTAGAAAGGAAACCTGCATGTTTCTGTGAAGTTATGTACTATTTCTGCCATACAATGTATAATATACGTAAAAGCGTTTCAACTATTTAAAATTTTTTTTGAGGTTAAGGGGGTTTTTTAATGCAAAATTTATATGCAGTTAAAGGAAATATTATTTTTGCTAAGGAATTAGGAAAGTATGAAATATTAGAAAATGGATATGTAATTGTTGAAGGAAAATTTGTTAAAGGAACATATAAAGAAATTCCTAAAGAGTTTTTAAATATTAATGTCTTTGATTATGGGGATAAAATTATAATTCCTGGGTTTGTGGATATTCATGTACATGCACCACAGTATGCAAATTTAGGTTTAGGCCTGGATAAAGAGCTTATGCCATGGCTTGAGGCATATACTTTTCCTGAGGAATCTAAATATTCTGATATGGATTATGCGAGATTAGTATATTCTTCCTTTGTTAGAGATTTATGGCGACTTGGAACAACAAGAGCATGTGTGTTTGCTACAATTCATAAAAACTCTACCAAACTATTAATGGATCTTTTTGCAGAAGCGGGTTTAGGTGCATACGTAGGAAAAGTGAATATGAATAGAAATTCTTCAGAAAATTTAACTGAAATAACAAAGCTTTCATTAAATGAAACTGAAGAAATAATACAGGAATATGGGGATAAGTATGAAATGGTAAAGCCTATTATTACTCCTAGATTTGTTCCATCCTGTAGTATGGAACTTATGATGGGTCTTGGAGCAATGGCTAAGAAATATAATGTACCTGTACAATCCCATTTAAGTGAGAATACGAGCGAGATAAACTTTGTTAAAGAACTACATCCTGATTGTAAAAACTATGCTTATGTTTATGAGAGCTCAGGATTGTTTGGGGATGTACCAACTATAATGGCACATTGTGTACTAGTTGATGAGGATGAAATTGAGCTTATGGCAAGAAAAAAAGTTTTTGTAGCCCATAGCCCAAATTCAAACTGCAATTTGGCAAGTGGTATTGCTCCAATTAGAAGGTTACTTACAAGAGGGATTTCTGTGGGACTTGCGACTGATGTTGGTGGTGGGCATACTTTATCAATGACGAAAGTAATAGTAAATAGTGCTCAATGTTCAAATATTAAATGGCTTGAAACAAATAGAGTTGATAAACCTCTTAATACATGTGAGTTATTTTATCTTGCAACAAAGGGTGGAGGAGAGTTTTTTGGAAAGGTTGGAAGTTTTGAGGAAGGATATGAATTTGATGCACTTGTGGTTGATGACAGCACTTTACCAATCTTTAAAGATTTATCCTTGGTAGAAAGATTGCAAAAGTTTATTTATACTGGTGATGACAGAAATATAACGGTAAGATATGTTGCTGGTAAAGAAATAAATGAGCCAAAATGCTATTTATAATAGAAATTATTACGATAACTTACTAATGAGTATTTTAAAAAGTTTTATGTGAAGGAGACCTGCATATGAAAAAAATAATTATTATCCTGGTATCATTTATTTTAGCTTTTGTAGTTTCTTTGCTTTCAGGATTAAAAGACATTTATGTACTTCTATTATTGGGAGGAATTAATTCTTTACTAACATTTTTAGGACTTTTCTTTTTTGATAAAAAGAAATCTAACAATACTAGTAAAATAGCCAAAGCTGGTAGTGCTAATAGTTTGTCAGAGGATGTGGACACAAAAAAACATTTGAAACAAATATTACAAAATGCTATCCAATTAAATGACGCATTAGAAAGTATTAGAGCAGGGTCTATAGACAACGGTAAAGCAGCTGAAAATGTAGTAGAGAATACTCTTAATATTGTAAAACAAAATAATGAACAGCAAGCTATAGCTGATCAGACAGTGCATAATTCTATGGAAATTAATGGAATGATATTTAGCATTTCCGAGCTTGCAGATAGTGCCAACCAGAATGCAGTACATTCTACTGATATTTCATTAGAGGCAGGAAATGCTGTAAAAATGGTTGTTGAAACTATGCATGAAATTGAGAAAACTTCTTTGGAAACCTCTAATAAAATTAAAATTTTATCTGATAAATCAGGGCACATAGGAGATATTATTTCTGTAATTACCAATATTGCAAGCCAAACCAATTTGCTTGCATTGAATGCAGCTATTGAAGCAGCTCGTGCCGGGGAACAGGGAAGAGGTTTTGCAGTTGTTGCAGATGAAGTTCGTAAATTGGCCGAGCAATCAAATACTGCAGCATCAGAAATTAGTAATATTATACAGGAAATAAGGAGTGATATTGATGCTTCAACCTATTCCTTCCAGAAAGTAACAAATTATGTGTCTGATGGTGTGAATGTTACTAATAACGCAGGCAAATTGCTGGATAAGATACTTGAAACCTTTAAACTTACTGCAAATCAGACTAATGAAATTCAGAAACTTTTAGAAAAGACAACTGATGACAGTCAAACAGTACTCAATATTGTCCAAAAGAACAAGGAAATGGTTAATGAAGCTGTAAAGGCGGCAGATTTGATCGCTGTAGCTTCAGAAGAACAAAACGCATCCATTGAAGAGATAAATAGTAATATTGAAGTCATAACTAAGTTATCAGAGGAAACAAAGCAAAACATTGCTTCGGTGGTAATGGATAAGCTTATGTATAATAAAACGAAAGAATTTATGGAGATTGTGGCAAAAAGCAAAAACTTTGAAGCTAATATTACAACTATGAAGAGACTGGCAGAAGAATTAGAAGTGGATGAAATTGATTTTACTGATAGTAATGGAGTAGTTCGATGTTCGAATTTAGAATCAGGATTTGGACTTGATTTATATGATGTACTTTTAAAATATGAAAAATTTGATCTTAAAAAATATTTATTTGTTGATAAAAATCCATATTCAGCAAGTGCTTTAAGAATAAGTGCAAATACAGGTGTATTATTTAAGTTTATGATGGTTCCAGATTATGAGAAAAAGATTATATATCAGGTAGGACTATCCTATGAATCTCTTTTAAAATTATTAAGTTAAAGGAATATATAAGAATTAATATAATAAATTTATAAAAATTGGAGTTTTATTTGTATTTAGTGGGGGGTGTAGGGTAGATGAAAAATCTAAAAAGTTATATTGATGCTGCTATGACAAGGGTGAAAGCTGCCCTTGTATTAAAGAATGCTTCAATTATAAATGTATTTACCCAAACAGTTGATAAACAGGATATTGCAATAGAGGATGGAATTATAGTTGGGATAGGAAGCTATAATGGTATTACCGAAATCGATTGTAATGGACTTTTCGTAGCACCAGGCTTTATAGATTCTCATGTTCATATTGAGTCCTCAATGGTAACTCCTGAATTATTTTCACATATTCTGATAAAAAGGGGAGTTACAACAATAGTTGCAGATCCACATGAAATTGCAAATATATTAGGTGAAGAGGGAATAGATTTTATGCTTCATAATAGTGAAAAGGCGGATATCGATACCTTTTTCATGCTTCCCTCATGTGTTCCTGCAGTTGAGTTTGAGGATAATGGAGCAGTTTTAAAAGCTGAAAATTTATCTAAATTTATTAATAACCCAAAGGTGTTAGGTCTTGGAGAAGTAATGGATGTTAATTCGGTAACATCCTGTAATGAAAATATGCTGGATAAGATTAATTTGGCATTAGAAGCAAACAAAAGCATTGATGGACATTGCCCAAGAGTGAACAATAAAGAACTTAATGCTTATTTATGTGCCAGGATTAAAACGGATCATGAATGTACAAACCATATGGAGGCTTTGAAAAAGGTAAGCAATGGAATGTATGTAATGCTAAGAGAAGGTTCGTCCACAAGAGATCTTGTAAATCTACTTCCAGCTGTAAATAGGGATAACTATCATAGATTCTTATTCTGTACTGATGACAGACATATTGAGGACCTAGTGGAGTATGGCAGCATTGACAACTGTATAAGGCTTGCAATTAAAAATGGACTTGATCCTATAAAGGCATACACCATTGCTAGCTTCAATGCTGCTAACTGTTATAATCTTAAGGACAGAGGTGCAATTGCACCTGGATATAAGGCTGACATAGTAATATTCGATGATATTGAAAAGTTAAATATTAGGAAAGTAATAAGGAATGGAGTGGTATATCAGGATAGTAATACTCGTTCCAGGATTGATACAAAGTCATCAATTAATATCCAGCCAATTAAGGAAAATCTATTTAAAATTGAAGGCAGGGGCGAATTCGTTAATATTATTAGGGTTCTTCCTGGTTCAGTTGAAACAAGGAAAGAAAAGAGAAAAGTCATTATAAATAATGGTTTTATAGAAAAAGTAAATGCAGATGGAGAGATAGTAAATAAAATTGCAGTATTAGAAAGACATAAAAACACTGGAAAACACTCAGTAGGATTTATTGAAGGTTTAGGTCTTAAAGGTGCTGCAATAGCTCAAACAATTGCACATGATTCACATAACATAATTGTTATTGGTGATAATGATAGGGATATGGAAGTTGCAGTTAATAGTATTATAAGTAATGATGGTGGAATTGTATTTGTATCAGGTGGAGAATTGTTGGAGTCGTTAAGGTTACCTATAGGAGGACTTATGACAGGCGAAGACCCAGCAGTTGTTCTTGAGAAAATTAAAAAATTAAATTCACTTGCAAGAGAATATGGTATAAATCAGGGAGTTGATCCATTCTTAACTCTTGGATTCATGGCACTACCTGTTATTCCTGATATTAAAATAACTCCCAGGGGCTTATTTGATTATACTAGCTTTAGCTTTATAGATTTATTTACGGAGTAATTAAAAAATATTTTGATTTTAATTTAATAAAAAAATGTGTCCTTGACAACTTTCGTTGTTAAGGACACATTTTATTATTAATTCTAAAAGGGTATTTATGTATTGCCAAGGTATTATGAATATGATATCATATAAGCATATACTTAAATAGTAAGCTTATACTTATAAAGGGGTTGATATTATGACTGAAAGGGAGGAACAGATTTTAACTATGATCCGCAAAAATCCAATGATATCTCAGCAGGAAATAGCTGATACACTGGGTATTACTCGCTCATCAACATCAGTACATATAACTAATTTAATAAAAAAAGGCTTGGTTAAGGGAAGAGGATATATAGTTGATGAGGGGAATTATGTTACAGTAATTGGAGCTGCTAACATAGATATGCATGGATTTACAGCTGATAAGCTTCTGTATGAGGATTCTAACCCCGGTAGAATTAAAATATCATGTGGAGGAGTAGCAAGAAATATTGCAGAGAACCTAGCAAGAATGGGTATTTCTGTAAAGCTTTTAACAGCACTTGGTGAGGATATATATGGTAAAAAAATTACTGAAGAAAGTAAGCTTTGTGGAATAGATATTTGTGATTCATTAATACTTGAGGACAGCAGTACATCCATGTATATGTCAATAATGGATGAGGACGGAGACATGAAATTAGCATTATGCGATGCTGAGATTGTTGAAAAAATTAGTGTAGATTTTATAAAAAGTAAGCATCATATATTAAATAATTCTAAAGTTATAGTTCTAGATACGGGTTTAAAAAAGGAAGTTATTGAATATGTAATAACTACTTACAAAAATATTCCTGTTTTTCTTGATCCTGTTTCTGTTAAAAGGAGTATTAAAGTTAAGAATTTACTTAGCTATTTTGACACAATAAAGTTAAACAAACATGAAGCTGAATATTTATCAGATATGTCTATTATCAGTATGGATGACCTAGTGAAAGTAAGTGATTATTTTATAGGTAAGGGTGTCAAAAATGTATTTATTACACTAGGTAGTAAGGGTGTATATTTTAATAATGGAAATACATCTGAATATCTTTCTTCGCCAATAGTTCATGTAGTAAACGCAACTGGTGCAGGGGATGCATTTATGGCTGGGTTAGTTTATTCAAGATTAAATGAATCAACATTACATGATAGTGCTATCTTTTCTATGGGAGCAGCTATAGTTGCCCTATCCCATGAAAACACAATTAATCCAACAATATCTGTTGAAAGTATTCAAAATAGAATTAAGGAGCTGAAAATATGTTAGATAAATATATTAGCATTAAACCAGAAGTAAAAGAAGCACTTGATAAGGGAACGCCAGTTGTGGCACTTGAGTCTACAATAATATCACATGGTATGCCATACCCACTTAATGTTGAAAGTGCTAAAAACTCAGAAAGAATAATTAGAGAAAATGGTGCAGTACCTGCAACTATTGCTATAATTAATGGAGTAATTAAGGTAGGTCTCACAGATGAGGAACTTGACTACATGGGAAAAATAAAGGGAATTGCCAAGGCAAGCAGGAGAGATATGGCAGCAATTGTGGCTAAAAAGCTTGATGGTGCAACGACTGTTGCTACAACCATGTTGGTTTCGGGTATGGTTGGAATAAAGGTTTTTGCTACAGGTGGAATAGGCGGAGCGCATAGAAACGCACAGGAAACCTTCGACATTTCTGCAGATTTACAGGAGCTTGCAAATACTGATGTAGCTGTTATCTGCGCAGGAGCAAAGTCAATACTAGATATTGGATTAACTCTTGAATATCTTGAAACTCAAGGAGTACCAGTTCTAGGCTATAAAACTAATGACTTTCCAAATTTCTATACTAGAAAAAGTGGTTTTAAGGTTGATTATAGAGTTGATTCTCCTGAGGAAGCTGCAAATGTAATAAGAGCAAAATGGGATTTAAAACTTAAGGGTGGAGTCGTAATTGCAAACCCAATTCCAGTTAAATATGAAATGGACTATGACTATATTACAGAGTTAATAAATAATGCCCTGGCAGAAGCTAATCAGCTTGGTGTAAAAGGAAAGGAGGTTACTCCATTCCTATTAGCAAAGCTTTACAAGGATACAGAGGGAAAAAGCCTTGCATCTAATATGAAGCTTGTATATAACAATGTGGATGTGGCCTCAAAAATCGCATGTGAGTTTTATAAGATGAAATAACAATATAAAAGGGCTTTTTCCAAGACTACAAAAAATAACTGTTTAACATAAAAAAATAATGACTGTCATCCTGAACATAGTGAAGGATCTTTAAGATTCTTCACTATGTTCAGGATGACAGCCTCTTTTTTATAAAACCAAACTATTTTGCAACAGCCTTTTTCTTTATTGAGGCTATATTCATAAAATTTTAGCCATTACCAGCTTCCAGAGGAACCTCCACCTCCGGAGGAACCGCCTCCAAATCCTCCGCCTCCTCCAGAGCTTCCACCTGAAGAGCCGCCACCAAAACCACCGAAGCCGCCGAACCCTCCGAATCCACCCCAGCCTCCGCCGGGACGCCTGTGGCGTGGACCTCTTAAAATTATTGAAATAATTACTAAACCAACTATTATAAACGTAATAATGTCTCCAAGGTCTATTTTACTTTTTGAAACACTATTGCTATTATCAAAGGGAATCGTACCATTTAGTTGCACATTGTATTCTTTTGCTACCTCTCCGCTTATCACTCTATATCCATTTAGAATTCCATCAGTATAATTTCCTTGGGAAAAATATGGCAGTATGTATTCATCCCTTATTCTACCTGTTTTACCATCGGGAAGAATACCTTCAAGACCATAACCAACTTCTATTCTCATTTTTCTATCCTTAACAGCAACAAGCAAAAGTACACCATTGTTTTTTTCTTTACTTCCAATTCCCCATTTCCTAAAAAGCTCATTAGCGTATTCATCAATACTTAAATCACCAGTAGTATCTATAACAGCAACCGCAGCTTCTGCTCCTGTCTTTTGATAGAGCTCTTCTCCTATTGAAACTAATTCACTTACAGCATCTGCAGGCAGTATATTTACATAATCATTCACATATTTTTTACTTGTTGGCTGGGGAAAATCAACCTTTGCGTAAACTGCAGTAGTAAGCATCAAGACAATAGCTACTGCAACAGTTAAGATTTTTTTAACTAATTTCACTTAAATGCCCCCTGAAAAATTGGCTTCAGGAACTTTTTGAGCATCTGGAGATGCTTCAAAATAAGCCTTTTCATTATACCCAAATAGCTTTGCGAAAATCACTGTTGGAAATCGTTTTACCTTTATATTATATTGATTTACAACATCGTTATAATCCTTTCTTGCAACGGATATTCTATTTTCAGTTCCAGCCAGTTCATCTGAAAGCTGCCTGAAATTTGCGTCAGCCTTAAGTATAGGATAATTTTCAACAATTACTAAAAGTCTACTTAACGCGCCGCTTACTTGATCATTGGCTGCTGCCTGCTCATTTATCGTCTTAGCTCCTGCAAGATTTGCCCTTGCATTTGCTAAGCTCTCCATTATGTCCTTCTCATGGGATGCATATCCCTTTACTGTGTTAACAAGATTTGGTATTAAATCAAGTCTTCTTTGCAATTGATTTTGTATCTGGCTATAAGATGATTTGGTCCTTTGATCATAGGATACAAGACTGTTGTATGTTCCTATTCCCCACACCAATACAATTACAATTATAACAAGGCCTATGACCCATCCCTTTAACTTTTTCATAATATCCCTCCATTTTGTATATAGTTTTATACTTGATATTTATATTATATTCAATTACTAGCAATATAACAATTAAAAATGGGATATGTTAAAGAATAGTGTTGATATAAATTTACTTTATAGAAGTAATAGGTAACAAATAAAAAACAAAACTATGATAGAATCCTAGTGGTCGATGCCCACATCGACAGGGCATTAAGTGCCAAGTGATACCTGCATCAATTAAGGGAATATCATATACAGCAAATGCCCCAAGCTGATGTTAGCATCGGCCACTACAGTGGGTGTCTATTTTCACCCCTATAGTGAGGTGTTGTTTAAAACCACTTAATACCCATACCCCCTCAGCTGTATATGTGATGAAGTGGTCTCTATTGACATAAATTTAATTCCTAAAAATAAAAATAAAATTGATAATTCATTAGACATTATGTATAAAAGGTGATATAATAAATAAGTGCTTTAAATATGGCCCCTTGGTCAAGCGGTCAAGACGCCACCCTCTCACGGTGGAATCAGGAGTTCGATTCTCCTAGGGGTCACCATTTAGTTTAAACGATAAAAACACTCTATAAGTATATAGGGTGTTTTTTTATTGCTGCTGTAGCTTTTCTAACGCTTGAAGCAATGAATGATCTTATGCAGCTAACTATAATGCTAAAATAGTTGATATTGGTGTTGCCAATAAACAAATAGATTATGTTTTAAAAATAGCTGGCTTAATGCTTTTATTATGATTTGCATTATTAAATTTAGCTTTTTAAAAGTTTTCAAAAAGAATTATTCTATTTTTACAATATTTGTTGAAAAGAACCTAAATTATGTTATAATTTAATTATCTACGGATTACGTAGAAAAAGAAAAGGGGGCAAATGTATGAAAAAAATAATGGGACTAGCATTAGCTATTTTACTTACTGTTGCTTTGTTTGCAGGCTGCAGTAAAAGCAGTACAGGAGATAAAACAGCTACAGAAACTCCAAAACCTACTAGCTTCGAAATAGCACTAATCACTGATAAGGGAAATATTGATGACAAATCATTTAATCAGGGAGCATGGGAAGGCGTAGAAAAATTTGCTAAAGATAATAAAATCACAAGCAAATACTACAAACCAGAAGAGGCTTCTGATGCAGGTTATCTTGCACAAATTGACCTAGCTGTTACAGGTGGAGCTAAAGTTATTGTTACACCAGGTTTTCTTTTTGAGGTTCCAGTTTACGAAGCTCAGACAAGGTATCCTAATGTAAAATTTATCCTTCTTGATGGAGCACCACATACTGCTGATTATAAGACATTTAAAACAGAAGCAAACGTTGCAAGTGTTATGTATGCAGAGGAACAGTCCGGTTATCTTGCAGGATATGCTGCTGTAAAAGATGGTATGACTAAACTTGGTTACATGGGTGGTATGGCAGTTCCAGCAGTTCAGGCATTTGGTTATGGATATCTTCAAGGTGCAGAGGCTGCAGCTGTAGAACTAGGTCTTGCTAATGGTTCAGTAGCTGTAACTTATCATTACACTGGAAACTTTGAAGAAAATGATACTAATAAGGCTACTGCAAAAACAATGTACCAGGAAGGTACAGAAGTTATATTTGCAGCTGGTGGATCTGTTGGTAAGAGTGTAATGTCAGCAGCATCTGAAGCAGGCAAAAAAGTAATTGGTGTTGACGTTGACCAGAGATATGATAGTGATACAGTTATTACTTCAGCAACCAAGGGATTGGGAGCTTCTGTTATTGCAGTTCTAGATTCTATTTATAAATCAAACAGCTGGACTACTTATTCAGGAAAGACTACAGTCTTTAATGCAGCTAATGCTGGTGTAGGACTTCCTATAGAAGTTATCGGCGGTGGTAATGCATTTGATAGATTTACAAAATTTGACAAGGCTGCTTATGATAAAGTATTTGCAACTCTTGCAGATGGTTCCGTAAAACCTATCCGTACATTTACAGTTGCTGATCCAAACGGAAATGCAACAGCAGCTGAGCTTACAACAAACCTTAAACTTGTAAAGGTTAAAGTTCAAACAAGATAGTAGTAAATATATTACAAGTATCCAGTATTAATTAACCTTATATCAGTGAAACTGGAGAGGAAAAGACGAACAGCTTTTCCTCTCTTATTCACTATAATGGTGATATCAGGGAGGTAACCATGGAAAATTATATAATTGAAATGCTTCATATAACAAAGGAATTTCCAGGCATTATAGCAAATGATGATATAACCCTCCGATTAAAGAAAGGTGAAATCCATGCTCTACTTGGAGAAAATGGTGCCGGGAAATCTACGCTTATGAGCGTACTTTTTGGCCTTTATCAGCCAGAAAAGGGGGAAATAAGAAAAAATGGTGAAGTAGTAAAGGTAAATAATCCAAAGGACGCAAATGATTTAGGAATCGGAATGGTGCATCAGCATTTTAAGCTGGTTGAGAATTTTACTGTTTTAGAGAATATTATTCTTGGCGTAGAGCCGAATAAAATGGGGTTTCTGGAGAGAAAGAAAGCTAAGGAAAAGATTTTGAGCCTTAGTGAGCAATACGGATTACAGGTAGATCCGGATGCTATAATTGAAAGGATTACTGTTGGAATGCAGCAGAGAGTTGAGATTATCAAGATGCTCTATCGTGATAATGATATTTTAATTTTTGATGAGCCAACTGCAGTATTAACACCTCAAGAAATTGATGAGCTTATGGAAATTATGCGAGGCTTTGCTAAAGAAGGTAAATCCATTTTATTTATTACACATAAGCTGAATGAGATTATGGCGGTTGCCGATCGATGTACTGTACTTCGAAAGGGTAAGTTTATCGGCAACGTTGATATAAAGGATACAAACAAGGAAGAACTGTCTCGAATGATGGTTGGAAGAGACGTCAGTCTCATAGTGGATAAAAAAGATATTGCTCCCGGTGAGGTAGTACTTTCTTTAAAAGGGGTAACTGTAGCTTCGCAGACAAGTAAAAAGAATGCTGTAAAGGATGTGACCTTTGATGTAAGAGCTGGCGAAATTGTCTGCCTGGCTGGTATAGATGGAAACGGACAGACGGAATTAGTATCAGCGATTACAGGCCTCGAGAAACAGAATAAAGGGAAAATAACTCTATGCGGGAAGGATATTTCAAAAGCGCCAATACGTACCCGTTCAAAAACAGGTATGAGTCACATTCCTGAAGATCGTCACAAGCATGGACTGGTACTTGATTATACATTAGAAGATAATTTGGTGCTGCAGCGATATTGGCAGCCTGAGTTTCAAAAGAGAGGTTTCATTAAGAGAAAAGCGGTTCGTTCCTATGCAGAAATGCTAAGTAAAAAGTATGACATTCGAAGTGGACAAGGTCCTATAACTATTACCCGTAATATGTCCGGTGGTAATCAGCAAAAAGCCATTTTGGCAAGGGAACTTGATAAGGAGCATAATCTATTGGTTGCTGTTCAGCCTACCCGTGGTCTTGATGTGGGAGCTATTGAATTTATACACAAGCAGCTTGTGGCAACACGTAACGCTGGCAAGGGAGTTTTGCTTGTATCACTGGAGCTTGATGAAGTTATGGATGTAAGCGACCGCATTC
Source organism: Clostridiaceae bacterium (assembly GCA_041639705.1). GTDB lineage: Bacteria > Bacillota > Clostridia > Clostridiales > Caloramatoraceae > JARDZI01. The sequence continues at coordinate 18,128 of JBEQBT010000004.1, forward strand.
TCGTAATGTATGAAGGTGAAATTGTGGGAGAACTGGACCCAAAGGCAATTACAGTTCAGGAACTGGGGCTTTACATGTCCGGTGCAAAACGTAATACAGTAAAGGAGAATGAGTATGCATAAGAATGAATTTTCTCCAAAAAATAAAATAAATATAAAAGGAATATTAGGCAGTAAAGGGACTTCAGCATTAACTGCGGCACTGCTGGCTATTATACTAGGTCTTATTTTTGGATTTATTGTTATGGGTATTGCAAGCCCGGCCAATTCCTTTGCAGGATTTAGAATGGTGATTTTAGGCGGATTTTCGAGGCTAGGAGATGTATTCTACTTTGCAACACCTATTTTAATGACTGGTCTAGCAGTTGGGTTTGCATTCAAAATGGGACTTTTTAATATTGGAGCCTCTGGACAGTATACAATGGGTATGTTCTTTGCCTTGTATGTAGGTTTTATGTGGAAGCTGCCTGCTTCCATACATTGGATAGTTGCAATAATTGCTGGTATGCTCGGAGGTATGCTCTGGGGATTTATACCTGGATTTTTCAAGGCATGGAGGAATGTTAATGAGGTTATCACTTCAATAATGTTCAACTATATAGGAATGTATCTTGTAGATATGCTTGTTCAGGGAAATGCTACAATGTATGTATCTTCAAAAACAAGAACATCTTACCTGCCTGCAAGTGCGCAAATACCATCCCTTGGTGTTGCAAATTCAAATGTAAATGTCGCAATATTTATTGCCATTGCTTTGGCAATCCTTTTATATGTAATTTTAAATAAGACAACCTTTGGTTATGAACTTAGAGCAACAGGTTATAACAAGCATGCAAGTCATTATGCAGGAATGAACCATAAACGAAATACAGTACTTACAATGGTAATAGCCGGCGGAATGGCTGGACTTGGTGGCGCATTTGCCATACTGGCACCCTCCACAATAGCAGGAAGCAGTATGACCTATGAACCGGTCAGCATTATTGCAGCAAATGGCTTTAACGGAATTGCAGTTGCTCTGCTTGGTAATTCTAGTCCCTTAGGGATAATATTCTCATCGGTGTTTATCTCACATATCCAGAGGGGTGGTACTCTTGCAGCCCTGTTTGGTTATAAACCTGAAATTATTGATGTGGTAATTGCTGTTATTATCTATTTCTCTGCTTTTGCTATGCTTATGCAAACAACACTTGCTAAATATCTGAAGAAGTTCCGTAAAAATAAAAAGTCAGAGAGTAATGCAAATGCAGAAGTAGTTATGGCATCAGACGGAAACGATAAGGGGGAGGCGTAAATCATGGATACATTATACTATTTAATTCAAAATACGCTGCCGGTTGCAATTCCTTTATTATTAGTAGCACTAGGTGGTATGTTCAGCGAACGTAGTGGTATCATTAATATCGCCCTTGAAGGTATTATGCTGTTTGGAGCATTTTTTGGATGTCTAGCTGTTTTAGTCCTGCAGAGTTTACAAATGAATCCGCAGATAATATTAATTACAGCTATGCTCGTAGCTGCGGTTGCAGGAATATTGTATTCCTTGTTGTTATCCTTTGCGGCTGTTAATATGAAAGCGGACCAGACGATTACAGGTACAGCACTTAATATGCTCATTCCAGCTGCAATATTACTTTTTTCAAAAATGAAATTTAACAGCGATGGTATTACAACAAATGTAAAATTTTATATAAAAGAAATACCAGGCCTTAGTCAAATTCCTGTACTTGGAGATTTGTTTTTCAGGAACACATATATTACAGTATATATTGGTTTTATACTTCTTATTATAGCAACTATAATTTTCTACAAGACCAAGTTTGGTCTCAGGCTTAGAGCCTGTGGTGAACATCCTCATGCGGCTGACTCGGTTGGTATAAGTGTATTTTTTATGAGGTATTGTGGAGTTGGCATTTCTGGAATCCTCGGCGGAATTGGCGGGTTTTTCTATTCAGTCGGAGTAATGAACGGTAACGTTAACGGTCATACAGGTGTTGCTGGTTTCGGTTTCCTTGCACTAGCAGTTATGATATTCGGACAGTGGAAGCCTATAAAGATAATGTTTGCTTCATTGTTCTTCGCATTTTTAAGAACACTTGCCTATTCCGTTGCACTTATACCTTTTTTAAATGCTTTGAATATAAATCAGACCTATTATAAAATGCTGCCATATTTAGCAACCATGATTGCACTTGTATTTACTTCAAAGAAGTCAAGAGCACCTAAGGCAGAAGGTATACCATTTGATAAAGCAAATAATAGATAGTATACTCTAAAATTGACTTTAGTGAGAGTAACAGGAATCCTTGCATGTACTATTAAAGATAGACTAAACCCATGTGAAGTGACTGTCATCAATGGCGAAAGCCCTACATGAGAAATTGCAAATAGTGCTATTTCCATGTAGGGCTTAGTTTTTGTTATATAATATAGTTCAAAAATAGGCTTTGAATTACTTGGCAATAATCTCCTCGATTCTTACAGTATAAGTTCCCTGTGGAGATTCTACTAAAACCTCTTCTCCGAGCTTCCGTTTATAAATAGCCTGACCTAATGGGGATTCTATGCTAATCAGGTTATTCATTGGATCTGTTTCAATGGTTGTTACTAATATAAATTCATCAATTTCATCATCAGATAGAAATCTCACTTTAATTGTTTTTCCAAGACCAGCCTCATTCTCAGCAGTTGTATCTTTTATTATGGTTGCTGTCTTTATCATTTTTTCAAGAAAGCGTATACGGCTTTCATTTTTGCCTCTTTCTTGTTTTGCTGCCTTATATTCATAGTTTTCACTAAGGTCACCATGAGCTCTTGCTTCTTTTACATCCTCAAGAATTTTATGCCTTAGATCGACCTTTCTATATTCAATTTCTGATTTTATTTTATTTATTGCTTCTTCAGTAAGAAAGTTATGCAACCAAAACACCCTACTTCCATATTATATATTTATATATATAATATCATAAAAAAGAGTATTTTTCCATATACTATATTATTCTGCACTTTCCAAATACTCATCATAACTCATTTTTCTGTCAATTATACCTGTGGTAGTAATTTCAATTATCCTATTTGCTATAGTCTGAATAAACTGATGATCATGGGACGCAAAAAGTATATTGCTCTTATAATCCCTTAGGCCATTATTTAATGCAGTTATTGATTCAAGGTCAAGGTGGTTAGTAGGTTGATCAAGAATTAGTACATTAGCGCTACTTAACATCATTTTTGCAAGCATGCATCTAACTCTTTCTCCACCGGATAAAACATTTGCTTCTTTTAGAGCTTCATCTCCAGAAAATAGCATTCTTCCAAGGAATCCTCTTAAATAGCTTTCAGATTTTTCCTCTGAGAATTGGCGCATCCAATCCACCAAGCTTAAATCTATATTATTAAAGAACTCGGAATTATCCTTAGGAAAGTAGGCCTTTGTAATTGTAACTCCCCACTTGAAGGTTCCACTATCTGGCTCCATTTCTCCTGCTAATATTTTAAATAAAATTGTTTTTGCAGTTTCATTTTCTCCAATAAAAACAATTTTATCATCCTTTGTAATCGTAAAACTAACATTATCAAGTATTTTTACTCCGTCTATTGTTTTTGTTAAGCCTTCCACTGTTAGTATTTCGTTTCCTACTTCACGTTCGGGCTTAAAACCTACAAAAGGATATTTTCTGCTTGATGGTTCAATATCATCAAGAGTAATCTTCTCAAGAAGTTTTTTACGGGAAGTAGCCTGTTTTGACTTTGAAGCATTTGCGCTAAAGCGTGCAATAAATTCCTGGAGATCCTTAACCTTTTCTTCCTTTTTCTTATTCTGATCCTTTAACATCTGGAGTGCAAATTGACTGGATTCATACCAGAAGTCATAGTTACCAACATATAACTTAATTTTACCAAAGTCAACATCTGCCATATGTGTACATACCTTATTTAAAAAGTGTCTATCATGGGATACAACAATTACTGTCCCTTCAAACTCTATTAAGAAATCCTCAACCCAATTTATTGATTTTATATCAAGATGATTGGTAGGCTCGTCCAAAATAAGAATACCAGGCTTGCCAAAAAGAGCTTGGGCAAGAAGTACCTTTACTTTATCTGATCCAGATAAATTTTCAACCATCTTTTCATGAAGTTCAGTACCTATACCTAACCCCTGAAGAAGCGAGGAAGCCTCAGCTTCTGCTTCCCAGCCATTTAACTCAGCAAATTCACCTTCTAATTCTGAAGCTTTTATACCGTCCTCATCTGTAAAGTCAGCTTTTGCATACAGCTCTTCCTTTTTCTTCATAATTTCATATAGTCTTGAGTTTCCCATTATTACAGTTTCTAAAACTATGTGCTTATCATACTCATAATGGTCTTGCTTTAGTACAGACATACGAATTCCATTGGGTACACTTACCTCACCATTATTTGCTTCAATGTCACCTGATAAAATTTTTAAAAAAGTACTTTTACCTGCCCCATTTGCACCTATTACACCATAGCAATTACCTGGGGTGAATTTTAGATTTACATCTTCAAAAAGCTTTCTATCTCCATATCTTAAACCTACATTAGTTACTGTTATCATTTAGTACCTTCCTCTACGTTAATTTTTAGACTCGCCATATATTATACCATAAAATCAGAATAATTGCACATGAAGAAAGTGTAAAAAATTTTTTTAATTTTTTTTTATTTAGCAATATACTATTGTAATTTTACTAGGGATTGGTTAATATATTAGCATTAGTTCTTAGTTGTTGGAGGTAAAAACATATGGGCAATTCTTATATTTTGATAATAAGAGCTGTATATACAGGTTTAATAACTGGAATTGTAATAGCTATACCAATGGGTCCTGCAGGAATTGAATCTGTAAGATGGACTATATCAAAGGGTCTTAAATATGGGTTGATGATTGCGGCTGGTTCACTTATTGCTGATGCAATTGATGTTATGCTTATTAATTTTGGATTACTTGAGTTGATTCAGACAAACAAACTACTAGAAGTATTCTTTTGGATGCTTTCAGGGGTAATAATTTTTTATATAGGTTATAAAGCAATGAAGAAAAGTAAAAAGAAATTAGAAGAAAATGAAGAAGAAAGTTTAGTGGATAAAAAAGAAGAAAAACATCGTCCTGTTTTAACAGGTTTTATAATTAATTTTTCTAATCCTATGACACATTTTTTTTGGCTTACATTAAGTTCTACTGTTATAAGAGTATGGCGCAATACAGGAAAACTCACATATTTTATTTTTGCTGTTTCAATGCTTACAGGTATGTTTATGAGCTTATTTGCTATTAATTTTTTAGCTTCAAAGGGTAGAAAAGTAGCATCTCCAAAGCTCTCAGGTAAGTTTTCAATATTTCTTGAATATGGTATTGCTGCAATAGGAATAGGCTTTTTCCTTTATGGAGCATATGTATTGTATACGTTTATTAGATAAAAATTCTTTATTCTTGTATATTTTTGGGTGTCCATATCAAAACTAATAAAGTAACAATAATAAAAAGTGAAATATAAAGTAATGAGGGATATGAATGAGAATTGGGCTTATCAGACACTTTAGGGTTGATTTACACAGAGCTGGTTTTATGACCTCAAAGGAATATGATGAATATTCCTATAATTATGATAGAAGAGATGTTATACCTAATGAAGTAGTAATTGATGAAGAATGGGATAAGTGCTATTGCAGCTGCTTAAGCAGGGCCGTTACTACTGCAAAGACAGTATACCACGGTGAAATCATTATAACGGATAAGCTAGTTGAAATTCCATCTGCTGCAGGTTTAAAGACAAATTTAAGGCTTCCCTATAGCTTTTGGGCAATATTAAACAGGGTGGACTGGCTGAGGAATCGAATAGCCAATCCTGAAGGAAGAACAAATACATTAAAAAGAATCAATGAGATTTTAGAAGTGATTTTAAATGAAAACAAAGAAAACATATTAATAGTCAGTCATGCAGGTACACTATACGAAATAGAAAGAATTTTACGCAGAAAGGGCTTCAGGGGAGAACGGTTTATTAAACCAAGGAACGGAAGGCTGTATGTGTTCAGAAAATAGGTACATGGTAGTAAGATACATTAGTGTGGTAATGCGTCGTAGTGGGGAACAGTGTTCACCACTACATTGAGAATAACGTGCACTGTAGTGGCCGATGCCCACATCGGCATGTTATTTTCGGCATATGGGATTCCCAAAATTGATGTAGGTATCGCCTACCACGTTAATGACCTGTCGATGTGGGCATCGACCACTACTGCTCTATCATGTTTCACTTTAATTGTTACGCATTCTTCCTATACAACAAGTTAAAGCTCTATGTAGAATTCTGCATAGAGCTTTAAATATATGAAATTAATATTAAGATAATAATTTACTTACTCTTATTATAAGGCTTAATGTCTATTTTCATATCGATTATTTCTCCCTTATACATATCCTTAGGGTCAATATGAATATTGAAATCTCTTTCATATTTTTTTATTATAGACATCTCCTTTGATGTAACAATAGAAATTACCGCGCCAGGTTTACCCATTCTTCCTGTTCTTCCTGACCTGTGAAGGTACTCATTTGAATCCTCGGGAAGGTCTAAATTAAAAATATGGGTTACATCGTCAATATCAAGTCCCCTGGCAGCCAGGTCAGAGGCTATTAATACATTTGTTTTTCCGCTTCTGAAGCCTTCTATAGCTTTCTTTCGTTCTTCCTTTGATGCATTTCCATAAATAGGATAAGCATTTACCTTGTGAAACTGAAGCTTGGAAGCAGTTAGTTGGATTTCATCACTTTTATTTATAAAAACAATCGTCCTTTGAGAATTTATTGAGGCTAATAGCTTTCTAAGCACTTCTATTTTATCTCTCTGTTCTGCCATGAAAAACATATGAGTAATATTTGGGTTTATATCCTTAACTGCTTGAATTTTTATAATCTCAGGCTCTTTCATTAGAGACCTTGCAATATTCAATGTCTTTTCATCAATAGTTGCAGAAAAAACCATTAACTGCCTATCCTTCATTGTAGTTTTTATTACGTCCTTTACTGTAGATAAGTTATTAATATCTAAAAGCTTGTCACCCTCATCAACTACTATTGTTTTTATAGTTTGTGCATTTATCTTTTTGCGCTTTATTAATTCTAATATTCTACCTGTCGAGCCAGTAATAATATGGGGCTTTTCTCTTAGCTTCACAATCTGTCTTTCTACATTAACCTCTCCTATTATTGGAGTAGAGGTTACCTGCATCCCTGATTTTTCTGAAAGAAGCTGTATTTCCCTATCTATCTGCATAGCTAGTTCATGGGTAGGAGCAAGTATTAGTGCCTGTGCTTCTCTTTTAGTAGTGTTGATCTTTTCAAATATAGGAAGTAAATATGCAAGGGTTTTTCCACTTCCTGTCTGTGATTCTCCAATTATATCCTTGTTTTCAAGTGCCAATGGAATAGTGCTTGACTGTATGTCAGTTGGTTCAATTATGTTTACTTTTTTTAGAGCTTCTATAAGAGCTATGTTAAGTCCCAGTTCATCAAACGATTTTATCATAATGTATCTCCTCTAATTTTTAATATAGTTAGTTTTATTTATATAGTTATTATATCATTTATTTTAATAAATTATGGATAAATTGAAGGACACAAAAAAGTAAAGTAAATTGAATCATAGTTGATATATGTTGCAACACATATAATTGCTCTTTTTTGTTGTATATGATATAAAGATAGAAGAACAGATGACAGGAAGAAAGGGATTAATATGAATCTTTTAACTGCAGAAAACATTTTAAAAAGCTATAGTGAAAAAATATTACTTAATAATATAAGTATTGGAATAAATGAAGGAGACAAGATAGGGGTAATAGGCATTAATGGAACAGGCAAAACGACCATGCTGAAGATTATTGCAGGTTTAGAACAGCCAGATGGGGGTAAAATAACTAAAGGTAATTCAGTTACAATTGAGTATTTACCTCAGCATCCGGATTTTGATATGGATATTACAGTTTTACAGCAAGTATTTAAGGGAGATTCAGCGGTTATGAAATTGATTAGGGAATATGAAGAGACAATAAACAACCCTAATACACCAAATGATAGAATTATTAAGCTTAACTATAATATGGATGCAGCAAATGCGTGGGGTATTGAGAGTGAAGCAAAGTCCATTCTTACAAAGCTAGGAATTAATGATTTTAATGCAATGATTGGAACCTTGTCTGGTGGACAAAAAAAGAGAATAGCTCTAGCTGGTGCTCTTATTAATCCATCAGATCTACTTATACTTGATGAACCTACAAATCATCTTGATGATGAAACAATTGACTGGCTTGAACAGTATCTCAATAGAAGAAAGGGAGCTCTTTTAATGATAACCCATGATAGGTATTTCCTGGACAGGGTAGTAAACGAAATATATGAGCTTGATAGGGGAAATATATATACATACAAAGGAAATTATAGTGAGTTTCTGGAGAAAAAAATAGAGAGAGAAGATCTGGAAGCATCCATTGAGAAAAAGAGACAGAGCCTTTTTAGAAAAGAGCTTTCGTGGATTAAAAGAGGTGCAAAGGCTAGATCTACAAAGCAAAAGGCTAGGATTGAAAGGTTTGAAAAATTAGAACAGGGTGCAGCTGATAAAGATGATGATAAACTGGAAATAACATCAGGAAGCAGCCGCCTTGGTAAAAAGGTTGTTGAACTTGAGCATATAAGCAAAGCATTTGATGACAAAGCTTTAATCAAGGATTTTAGCTATATTGTTGAGAGAGATGATAGAATTGGTATTGTAGGACCAAATGGAATAGGAAAATCTACTTTACTAAATATAATAGATGGAAGACTTAAAGCGGATAATGGAGTTATAGAGATTGGAGAGACTGTAAAGATAGGTGTATACGCCCAGGAAACCTACCATATGGATGATAATCTTAGAGTCATTGAATATATTAAAAAAGGATCAGAATATTTAATGACCTCTGATGGATATAAAATAAGTGCATCCCAGATGTTAGAGCGTTTTTTATTCGCACCAGGTATTCAATGGACACCTATTGCTAAACTTTCAGGTGGAGAAAAGCGTAGATTATACCTTTTAAGAGTGCTTATGGAAGCACCAAATGTTCTTCTTCTTGATGAACCAACAAATGACCTGGATATAGAGACCTTAACAATCCTTGAGGATTATATAGATAGCTTTCAAGGAGCAGTTATTGCTGTTTCACATGATAGATATTTTCTAGATAGAATTGCAGAAAAGATATTTTATTTTGAAGGGAATGGAAATATAACAAAGTATACTGGCAATTATACTGACTTTAAAGAAAATAGAGTGGATAATGATTCTATTGATAAGACTCCCGAAAAGGTTAAAACACCCGTAGACAGAAGTGAGGATGAAAAGAAAAAAGACAGACCTCTTAAATTTACATTTAAGGAGCAGAAGGAATATAGTGAAATAGATAATGTTATTAGTGAGCTTGAATTAAAAATAACAAAACTTGAAGAAGATATTAATGAAGCAGCTGCGGATTACTCAATATTACAGAGTGTGTTAGCTGAAAAGGAAGCTTTGGAAAAGCAGTTAGAGGAAAAAATGGATAGATGGGTTTATCTTAATGAACTGGCTGATAAAATTGAAAAAGAGAAATGATTTAAGTTTTATCCCCAGTAAAAATGGGGATTTTTGTTATACTAATTATAAAGGTATAAAAATTGATTTGGAGTTGAAGTATTTATGGGAAAAATGACATTTAAGGATTTTGGAATAAGTGAAGATATATTAAAGGCTTTAGAAAAGCTCGGGTATAAAAATCCTACAGAAGTGCAAGAAAAGGTAATTCCAGCTGCTATTGAGGGTAAAGACATTATCGTAAAATCACAAACAGGAAGTGGGAAGACAGCTGCATTTGGAGTACCATTGTGTGCTAAAGTTGATATAGAGGAGAAAAATCCCCAAGCCATCGTGCTGGAACCTACAAGGGAATTAGCTGTGCAGGTCAAGGGGGAAATGGCAAGTATTGGAAGATTAAAAAGGATAAGATGCGCTGCAGTTTATGGGAAGCAACCCATTGATATTCAAGAAAGGGAGCTAAAGCAAAGAGTACATATTGTTGTAGGTACTCCTGGAAGAACAATGGACCATATTGAACGAGGAAACCTATTTTTGGAGGATATAAAGTACCTTGTAATCGATGAAGCTGATAAAATGCTTAATATGGGCTTTATTGATCAAGTAGAAGCAATTATTAAAGTACTGCCAACTAAAAGGGTAACGATGCTCTTTTCAGCTACAATACCTGAGGAAATAGAAAGGCTTTGTCAGAAATATATTGTTAAAGCTGAAAAAATAGAAATTGCTCATGTTAAACCAACTGAGGAAAGAATAAAACAGGGATATTATGAGGTGGATGAAAATAAAAAATTTGACTTACTATGTAAAGTTATATATAGTTTGAACCCAGAGAGCTGTATTGTATTTTGTAATACCAAGGATGACGTAGATGTAGTGAGTGAAAAGATGAAATCAATAGGATTTTCCTCCAGAGGTCTCCATGGTGGTATGGAACAGGAGGATAGACTTGAAACCATGGGTGAATTTAAAAAAGGTGAATTTGCATTTCTTACTGCAACAGATGTGGCAGCAAGAGGAATAGATATAGAAGATATTAGCTTAGTTATAAATTATAGCGTTCCAGTAGAAAAGGAAAGCTATATACATAGAATAGGAAGAACAGGAAGGGCAGGAAAGGGAGGTACAGCAGTTACCTTTGTAACCTCCCGTGAATGCAACAGGTTTAAAGAAATTCAAGAGTATATTGGATATGAGATATCAAACATGCAAATACCCTCGGAGGAAGAGGTAGAGCAGGGTAGAGAAAAATTTAAAGATAGATTAAGTATAAAAATTAAACCGAGGGTGGATAAGAAAATTAAATTAAATAGTGATATAACTAAAATACATATAAATGCTGGGAAAAAGAAGAAGGTAAGACCAGGAGATATTGCAGGAACTATTTCAAGTATCCCAGGAGTTGATTCAGATGACATAGGAATAATAGATGTACAGGATGCCTATTCCTATGTTGATGTTCTCAATGGAAAGGGAAATCTTGTTTTAGAAGAACTTGAAAAACTAACTGTTAAAGGTAAAAAAGTGAAAGCGCAAAGGGCTATAAAATAGTTAATAGTGCCAGGCACCTTTAGCCTAAAGATTGTTTAAACCAAGCAATAAACTCAGCAGAAAAGCCAGAAAATAAGGAAAAGATTCAGAACACTCTTAATGCGGTAGATAGTGCACTGCAGACTGCAAATACAACTCTTTCAAATTACCAAGAATAAGTATATAAACAAAAAGAGGCTATTCGATAACTCAAATAGCCTTTTTGATGTAGTTTAAAATAAATTATTCATCAAATAATTCCTATTTTTCTAATTCAGAAGTACAGTTTGGGCATCTGCTAGCTTCAATTGGAATTTCAGTACAGCAGTAACTACATTTTTTAGTGGTAACTTTGACTTCCTCTTTCCTTTTGAATCTTTCTAATTGACGAATGACTATGAAAATAGAAAAGGCAATAATAAAGAAGTCAAGTACATTGTTTATAAACAGTCCATAATTAATTGTTGCAGCACCTGCTGCTTGAGCTTCTGCAAATGAAGCAAATTTTTGTCCGCTTATATTTATGTAGAGATTGGAAAAATCTACATTACCTACAATTCTACCAACTATAGGCATTAATATGTCTTTTACAAGAGAAGCAACTATCTTCCCAAATGCAGCTCCTATTACTACTCCAATTGCCAAGTCCAAAACATTACCCTTCATTGCAAATTTCTTAAAATCATTCCACATATATATCACCTCTTTTGTATTTTTAAAATTCAATATCGATCAAGTTTATTATACAAAATAAATGGGATTGAATACAAGGTCATTTGTTAATTAATTTCCGATGATAAATTCCTTAAGTGTGGTATAATATTTTCGTAAAAGGTGAGGTGATATAATGAGTAATATTGCAGGTACTGGGTGCGATATACTTGTACCCTTTAATGAAAGAAAACCCCTTAAGGAAATCGAGAAAAGTATTATCACAACCTATAGAAAACAAATATGGACTAAGTTTATCAAGGCAATATGTGATTATAAGTTATTGGAGGAAGGAGATAGGATAGCGGTTGCCATATCTGGAGGTAAGGATAGTTTAATAATGGCAAAAATGTTTCAACTTCTTCAAAGGCACAGCAAGTTTAAGTTCGACCTTGAGTTTATTGTAATGGATCCTGGATATCATGAAAGCATTAAGGCACTGCTAATAGATAACTGTAGTTACTTAGATATTCCAATTCAAATTTTTGAATCAGGGATATTTGAGGTAGCAGAAAAGGTTGCAAAGGATTATCCCTGCTACATGTGTGCAAAAATGAGAAGAGGTGCATTGTATGGAAAGGCTCAGAAGCTTGGCTGTAATAAGCTTGCCCTTGGGCATCATTTCAATGATGTTATTGAGACCACCATGCTGAATGTTTTATATTCAGGCAACTTTAAGACAATGCTTCCAAAGCTTAAGTCGGAAAATCATGAGGGATTGGAATTAATTAGACCTCTATATTTAATAGAAGAAAGGTATATTGAAAGATTTACACAGAGCAGCGGCATATGGCCACTAAACTGTGCATGTATGATCGCAGCAAAAAGAATAGGGAACAAACGTTATGAGATAAAGGCAATGATTGAAGAACTTAAGAAGAACTTCCCAGATGTGGATAAATCAATATTTAAAGCAGCACAGAATGTAAATATGGACGCCATATTAGGATGGCAGAAGGATGGAAAGAGTTATTCATACCTGGATTTTTATGATGAGGAAGAATAAACTTAAGAACCCCCATGAAATTAAAACAACGTTATTACACATACTAACTCTAGGACATAACAACAAAGGGGTTGAGAAATGTGAAGAGAGTTATCGTATGGGTAATAATAATAGCTTTTGTATATGGTAGTTATGGAAATCAGCAAGTTGTTGCAAGTTCAGTATATAGGCAAAAAGTGAGTTTGGAATATGAAAATAATATGAAAAGAGATCTTTTGTGCCTTATGATGGCATATCCTGAATATGTAATTTCAGCTGAAAAGGATACAAGTGGTAGAGTATATGCAGTTATGAAATCTGGTAAAAAACTATTATATGATGATAAACGAGTGAAAAGCTATGATGAAAAGTTAAACAATCCTGATATTCAGGACATGATGGAACAGATATACCCTTTAAATGATATAGATGACCTATTAGAGGCCAATTATGATCCGGGACGGATAAGAACATATCCACTTCTCAGGTCTGTGTATGGAGGCTCTAGGTCCCAGGTACAATTAGATTTGATAAATGTTAAAATGGGATACACCAGTTGTCAATTCAACAAAAGCAATAAAGCAGCAGAAGCTTTGAAAAGTGTAATGAGTGAGCTTATTCCATTGGCCAATAGAAGGAAGGACATATATTCCTGTGTTTTCCCCCAAAGTGGTACCTTTAATTATCGTATTATTTCTGGTACTGACAGACTAAGTCCTCATTCCTTTGGAATTGCAATTGATCTAGCCAGTAACAAATGGGATTATTGGAAATGGACAACAAGAGCAAATGGTGAAAAGCGATTGGACTCATACCCAAGGGAAATTGTAAAAGCATTTGAAAAAAACAATTTTATATGGGGAGGAAAGTGGGGACACTTTGACATACTTCACTTTGAATATAGACCTGAGATAATAATGAAATCCAGATATTTTGCAAATCGACATAATTCGTTTGGATTGTGGTATTCTGGAGCTCCTGTGGAGGATGAAAAAGTTATAGAATATATAGATATTATTGAAAAAGTTTTAAGGTAATAAGGGTTCTGCCAAACATAGCATATTCCTTTAAGCATTCTAGCCTGTAATTTTTATTCATACATTATTTCTTTATTTCATAAATATGAATTGTGTAAATTATTTAGCAATAAATATTTGTTATATTTATTGCTAAAAATGCTTGATAGATTGCAAAAGTTGCTTTAATATAAAGGTAAATATAGGTAAAATGTGCTTTGGAGGGTTTATGTTAAACGGTAGTAATTCTTTAACAACAAAAAGAGGTTATCTAAAAGGTGATTTTTTATATTCTCATATAAAGGATCAAAAATATACAGACTATGAGTTACACTATCATGACTTTAATAAGATAATTATTTTTATATCAGGAAATGTAACATACCTTATAGAGGGAAAAGCTTATAAGTTAAAACCTTGGGATATTCTTTTTGTAAGTAGTAATGAAATTCATAAGCCTATTATAGACCCGAATATACCATATGAACGCATAGGAATATGGGTTAGTATGAGGTTTTTAGAAGAATACAGTACTGAAGATAGCAATTTATTTACTTCCTTTGAAATAACATGTAAGCAAAAATTTAATTTGTTAAGAATGAATTCTAGCATGTTAAAAAAATTGAAGAAAAAATTAACTGAAATAGAAGAATCATATAAAGGGAGCAGTTTTGGAAACCAAGAGCTAAAGAATTCTCTTGCACTTGAGTTGATTATTTATTTAAATAGACTAGTTTTAGAAAATGAAAATGTTAAAAAACATAGGGAAATCCTTAATGATAAAAGCATAGATTCTATATTAAGCTATATAAACGAGAACTTAAATACAGACTTATCGATAGACAAGCTATCTACTAGGTTCTGTGTAAGTAAGTACTATTTAATGCATAAGTTCAAAATGAATACAGGCTATACAATTCATAATTATATAATTCAAAAGAGGCTAATAATTGCTAATTCACTGATTATGAAGGGGAGAACTTTAACAGAAGCGTGCTCTGAAAGTGGATTTGGTGATTACTCAAGCTTTGTAAGGGCATTTATAAATGCATATGGACTTTCACCTAGGAAATATTATAAGGCAATATTTAATATAGAAAAAGTTTAGAATTAAAAACAAGAGGTGTCCCAAAATTACTTTTTTCTCATAAAAATTGTGCTTGTCATTGCTATGAAAGCCACTGCAGTGTCAATGTCATCCTGAACGCAGTGAAGGATTTTTTCCAAAGTACGCAATAGAATCCTTCACTACGTTCAGAATGACAAGCACAAATTATGATTTTTTAGTTATATTTGAGATAGCCCTTGATATTTTTGGCCTAGTATATTCTTTCCATAACCATGAAGGTTGTGGCATATTTACACAATTCATTTACTTTATTATCTTCACAGCTTAAAACTCTCCATTCATTTCTATTGAATTCAGGGAAAAAAGTATCTCCATTAAATTCCTCATGAACTTTGGTTAAGTACATTTTTTTTGCAAATGGCAGTAGAAGTGAATAAACCTCCCCACCTCCAATGACAAAGTATTCCTCAGTTGATGCAATAAAGGGTTTTAAATCATTAAAAGAATGAACTATTACTACATTGTCACCATCTATCTTAAATTCTTCATTTCTTGTTAATATTATATGCTTTCTTCCTGGAAGAATCCTATTAATGGATTCGAATGTTTTTCTACCCATTATCATTGTTTTGCTTCCAGATGAAGTAATGTGTTTAAATCTTTCCAAGTCTTCTGGCAAGCTCCAAAGAAGAGAGTTATCCTTACCAATTATATTATTTTCAGACACTGCAGCAACAATACTTAGCATGTTGAATGCCTCCCTAAATGTAGTTTTATATTATTTCTATTTTATACTTAAATAATTAGATAATCAAATGCTAAGCAAAAGCTAAAAACCCATTTAAAGTAAGCATGAATTGTCATTGAAATGAAAGTAACCTCCAAAGTGTGTGTCATTCTGAACGAAGTGAAGAATCTTTCCACAACATGCCTTAAAATCCTTCACTACGTTCAGGATGACATGGAACTATAATAGTTTAGCTTACAAGCAATGACAGCACTATTCTTTAACATCCCTAGAATTTAAACCAGGTTTCATTGCAATATTGATAATCAACTCCTTCATGAATATTTTGGAATTCGTTAGTTAAAGGATTGAAAGTATATCCTTTTTCTATGGTTTTAATATTTTTTGAGATTTCATATATTGCATTTCCAATAGTATATATATCATTATTTGTCATTATAGGATGAATAGAAATTCTGACCCAACCAGGCTTTAATGACAGATCACCACTGTTAATTTTGTCTGCTATTTTTCTAGATAATTGTCTATTAATATTTAAAAGATAATGACCATATGTTCCAGCACAGGAGCATCCCCCTCTGGTCTGTATTCCATAATAATCATTTAGTATTTTTACAACTAAATTGTAATGTATATTTTCAATGTAGAAGGAAAGTATTCCAAGCCTTTCTTTAATATTTTCACCAAGAATATGAACATTTTTTATACTTGAAAGCATAGGAAACAATATGTTCAATAATTCCTTTTCTCTTCTTTGAATGTTTTCAATACCCATTTTGTTTTTTAATTCAATACAAAGTGCAGCTTTTATTGCTTGCATAAATCCTGGGGTACCTCCATCCTCCCTCATTTCAGGACTGGGGTAATATTTACGTTCACCCCAGGGATCAGTCCATTTCACAGTTCCCCCTCCTGGGCAGTCGGGAATATGATTAGGATATAGCTTAGAGTTAAAAATTAGAACACCTGATGTGCCAGGACCTCCTAGAAACTTATGTGGTGAAAAAAATATCCCATCAAGTTCCTCCATAGGATCCTTTGGGTGCATATTAATACTCGCGTAGGGAGCTGAAGCTGAAAAATCAATGAAACAAACACCACCATTTTCATGCATTATTTTAGCCATCCTATGGTAGGGTGGTTGTATACCCGTTACATTTGAGCATGCAGTAAATGATCCTATTTTAACCTTACGATTCCTATATTTTTCTAGTATTGCTTGGAGGTTATTCAGATCAACTAACCCGTTAGGCTGGGGTTTAATGCACACAACATCAGATGCTGTTTCACACCAGGATATTTGATTAGAATGATGCTCCATATGCGTAATGATTACAATAGGTCTGGAGTTTTCATCATTAAAGATTTTCTGCTTATAGCATTCTGGAACACGTATTTCGAGAATTCTCTGAAGTTTGTTAACAGCAGAAGTCATTCCAGATCCTGTGCAAATCAATATGTCATCTTCATTAGCATTAACATGTTTTTTAATTAGCTCCCTTGCAGTTTTATACGCTTTAGTCATTGCACTACCTGTTGTACTGGACTCAGAGTGAGTATTACCTACAAGAGGGCCAAATATCCTTGTGAGTCTTTCTTCAATTGGTAAATACAAACGACCACTGGCAGCCCAATCAGCATACAATAATTTTTTATTCCCTATGCAGGTTGTGAAGGATTGATTGTATCCAATTGTGTTATGCCTAAAATTGCTAAAATAGCCTTCCATATTGAAATTATACATAAGCACCGACCTTTTAATAAATAATTAAGGTGAACTGGGTAAATATCATATTACAATATATTCTGAAAATAAGAATTAGTGATATTGAAAATGAAAAGGTATAATATTACATTGTCTGCGAATACTGTACTTGGGTGATAAATATGAGTTATAAAATATCCTATAAAACACATATAATATGTTTTTTAATTGGATTACTTGTAACTATAGTGCTTGAAACACTTGTGGATAAAATATTGATTGACTTTATAGTGGCTATTATCCACTATTGGTCTTCAAGTAATCTGATAATAAAGTTTTATGGCTTTATAATAGTATTATTGATTCCAATAATACTAGTGCATGAATTTATACATGGAATTGCATACACAAATTTTGGAGGTAAGGTTAGGTATGGGTTTAAGGGAGTATATGCCTATACACAGGAAATTAGTGAAATTCCTATAGAAAAGAAAAAATTTGCGGTAATACTTCTGGCACCATTAATAATAATTTCACTTATTACAATTTTTATACCTGGATGGCTAGGAGGATTGATATTTCTATTAAACCTGCTGGGCTCCACTGGAGATATATATATGGCAATAACTCTTTCTAGGTATCCAGCAAACAGTACGATTATTGACAGAAGCTATGGCTATGATGTTATAGTTTAGGATAAATTATAAATGAGGATATTATTTAAAATTACTTAAAAATAAATAATTCCATATTGTAATTAAATCTTTTTTTAGATATACTTTCATTTGATAGATACATAAATAACCTTATATAAAGAAAGGAAGAGCTATATGAAAAACTGTATTGTGGCACAATCCGGCGGACCAACAGCCGTTATAAATGCAAGTGTGGTTGGAGTGGTTGAAAAAAATAATCAAAGTGGATACTACGACAATGTTTATGGCGGGCTAAATGGCATAGAAGGGATTCTTAACCAGCAAATTGTTAATTTATCCAAGCTAGAGGCTGAAGAACTTAATGAATTAAAATATACACCTTCCTCAGGGCTTGGTTCTTGCAGATATAAGCTTAAGGATTATGTAACAGATGATTCTGAATATAAAAGGCTTGTAGAAATACTTAATAAACATTCAGTGAAAACCTTTTTTTATATTGGTGGAAATGACTCAATGGATACTGTTGATAAATTAAGTAAGTATGCTGAAATTCATTCAATAGGTATACAATTTATTGGAATACCTAAGACAATAGATAATGATTTAGTTGGAACAGATCATACTCCTGGTTTCGGAAGTGCAGCGAAATATGTTGCAACTACTGTACTTGAATGTTACTGTGATACAAACGTTTACTCATTTAACGGAGTGTTTATAATGGAAATAATGGGAAGGGAAGCTGGATGGCTTGCAGCAAGTGCAGCACTTGGGAGAATAAATGGAAAGCCAGCAGCAGACTTTATTTATCTTCCTGAGGTCCCATTTTCAACTGAAAAGTTCCTAGAAGATGTAGGCAATAAACTTAAGGAAAAGAATAGTGTATTTGTGGCTGTTTCTGAAGGATTAAGAGATGCAAATGGAAGATTTATAGCACAAATGGAAACTGGTTCCCATGATAAGTTTGGGCACGTACAGCTGGGTGGAGTAGCCAGCAACCTAAAGCAGCTATTGATTGATAATAGGATTACCTCAAAGGTTAAGACCCTTGAGCTTGGAATAACTCAGCGTGCTGCAATGCACAATGCCTCACAGCAGGATATAGATGAGGCATATGGGGTTGGAAGCCATGCAGTTATTTATTCTACCCAAGGTAATTCTGGTGTTATGGTTGGAATAACTAGAGAAAGCAATAAACCATATAAGATGGGTACTAAACTAGTAAAAGCTTCAGAAATAGCAAACAATGTTAAGTCCTTCCCAAAGGAATGGATTACACCAGAAGGAAACCAGATTACTATGGAGGCTGTGGAACATATGTCTCCTTTAATAATGGGTACTCCAGATATTAAAACTGAAAATGGACTTCCTAAGTATTATTTTGTGAATAGAGAAAACATAGTAAAATAAATTAAGGGCTGTTGGATATCCAACAGCCCTTAATTTATTAATACATGAAAACCATTCTGTCTATTCTTGCAGCAAGAGTTTTTGACCACAGCCACTGGTTTGTAGCACTATCATCAAAGTAGAACATAGCACCATTTGTTGGGTCAACTCCATGTAATGCATCATATGCTGCTTTTAAATCTATAGCTGTAGCAGCTTTATTAATTGTACCATTTAAAACTGGTGAAAATTGATAGTAGCCCCCTACTCTTTGATAAATAACCTCTTTTAGGGTATTTGGCCATTCAGAGCTCTGAACTCTGTTTACAACAACTGCACCTACAGCTACCTTGGCAGCATATGGTTGACTTTCTGCCTCAGCCCTTATTAATCTTGCAAGCAAATCTAAATCGCTTGAAGTATATGGAACAACAGCCGCTGGTGCCGTTTGGGTAGTTGAAACAATTCCAGGAAGATATAGCTTTTGACCTACATAAATCATATCATCCCATTTATTGTTACCTCTTCTTAATGTATAAAGTGAGATTCCATATCTGCTTGCAATCTGTGATAGGGTATCACCACTTTTTATTGTGTATGTGTCTCCTGGTACATTTAAAACCTGACCTGGATAGATGCTGTCACTTGATAGATTGTTGTCCCTCATTATAGCGCTTGAAGTAGTTCTAAATAAATTTCCTACTTTGTATAATGAGTCTCCTGAAATAACAGTATAAGTAGCTGCATAGGCTGAGTGATTTAGGAGTAGTCCTAAAACCACTGCAGATGACATGGTAATTAAAAGCTTTTTAAGCTTTGTAAATTTAAACATTCAAAACACCTCCATTATGCCTCCGAGGTTAGTTGACGGGTTCGGGGAGAGGTCCCCCTACTTGAAATACAAGATTCACCCCACTTGATGCATCCCCCGTACTCGAATTCGAGATTCGGCTTAGTATGAATGTTATTATAACAGTAAAATATGCATATATCCATGTAGGATTCGTGGAATTAAAGGAAGTTGATTGTATAATGGGAACATTTTGGACATGCCAAGACCAATCATTATGCATTATATAGTGCTATTAATGTCAGCAATTTAATAATAACATAATGTAGTTTTATAAACAGCTATTTTAATTGAGGAGTTATATGAGAGATTACTTAATAGTCGGTAGGAGTGTTAAAAGAGTAGAAGCAGAGGATAAGGTAACAGGCAGGGCGAAATATACTGGAGATTATAATAGTGTTGGACTTTTACATGCTGAAATGTTAACAAGCCCCTATGCACACGCAGAAATAACTAATGTAGATATCTCAAAAGCTTTAAATGTAAGGGGAGTAAAAGCAATATTAACAGGTAAAGATTATCCATACCTAGTGGGTTTCGTAATAGCAGACAGGCCAATTATTGCAATAGACAGGGTAAGATACAATGTTGAACCTGTGGCAGTAGTTGTAGCAGATTCAAAGTCAAATTCTAAAATGGCAGTAAGCCTTATTAAAATCGATTATAAACCACTACCAGTGGCTAATTCACCGATTGAAGCAATTCAACCAAATGCTCCCATAGTTCATGAAAAATTGATGGAATACAGCCGCTTAGGAGAAGAAGCCTATCCAGAACCAAATTCAAACATTGCAAGTCGTACTAAAATCAGAAAGGGGAATATGGATAAAGGTTGGGCAGAAAGCGACGTAATAATAGAAAATGAAGTTTCCTTTCCATCATCTGATCATGCTGCTATGGAAACAAGAACAGCAAGGGCTGAAATTCTTCCTACTGGAGAAGTGTTGATTTGTTCCAGCACCCAGGGACCATTTTTTGTAAGGGAAGAAATAAGTAAGGTATTCAATATTCCAATTGGAAAGGTTGTTGTCACAACACCACTTGTTGGAGGTGCTTATGGAGGAAAAACTCATGTGCAGCTTGAATATATAGTATATTTGTGTTCTAGAGCAGTTGGAGGGAGGCCAGTAGAGTTAGTAAATACCAGAGAACAGGATATGATAAGTTCGCCTGTTCATATAGGACTAAATGGAACTGTTAAGCTTGGATGCACAAGAGAAGGAGTATTAAAGGCTGCAGAAATTTTATATTTATTTGATGGTGGTGCCTATTCTGATAGAGCAGTAATAATCAGCAGAGCAGCAGGCATTGACTGCACAGGACCATACAGAATACCGAATGTTTGCTGTGATTCGATTTGTGCATATACTAATCATCCCTATGCAACAGCATTCAGGGGTTTTGGACATGGGGAGCTCACATTTGCTATAGAAAGGGCAATGGATAAGCTTGCACAAGAATTAGGAATGGATTCATTAAGGCTAAGATTGATCAATGCACTTCATACTGAAGATACATCACCAACTCAGGTGTTACTTGATAGAAGCTTTGGAAATTTAACAGAATGCATAAATAGAGTGTCAGCATCGATGGATTGGACAGATATAGGACCAAAAAAGACAGGAGAAAATAAGGTTACTGCAAAGGGAGCAGCATGCTTTTGGAAAACTACATCTATGCCAACCGACTCCCAGTCTGGGGTTATACTCACATTTAATGAGGATGGGAGTATTAATTTAAGCTGTGGAGTAGTTGAAATTGGCCAGGGCACAAAAACAGGACTTGCACAAATAGTTGCAGAAAAAATGAAAATGGATATAAATATGGTACATGTATTCCTTCCTGTAAATACAAGGGTTACTCCATATGATTGGAAAACTGCAGCAAGCAGGGGTACATATATGGCTGGAAGAGCAGCAATAAGAGCTGCTGAGGATGCAATAGAACAGCTTAAAAAAACTGCGGCTATTGTGTTAAGGAGCCCTGAAGACGATCTGGTGGTTTCAGGGGGAAGGGTGTTTATAAGAAACAATCCAATAATGGGAATTGATATAAAGGATATCGCAATGGGATATGTTTATCCAAATGGAAATGCTATAGAGGGACAAATAATAGGCAGAGGTAGAAATATATCGAAACTTGTTTCTAGAATGAATCCAGAAACAGGTAGGGGAAAGCCAGGAACTGAATGGACATTAGGAGCACAAATTGTTGAGGTTGAAATCGATTTACATGATTATTATTACACTATAAAAAAGGCAGCATCAGTAATAGATGTTGGGCAGGTAATAAATTATATGGCGGCAAGAGGACAGGTTATAGGAGGTATGGCAATGGGCTTGAAGCCAAATATCAGACTCCAACTACTATCCACTGCTTGGAAGAGTTATAAGACAAATTGCTGACCGTACTGCCAGAAATAAGATAACAATTGGAGGAAATATATGCGGTAGGATTCACTTCAGGGAAGCAGTTTTACCACTTCTAATATCGGATTGTACAGCTGTTATTGCAGGAGGGAAGGGTATAAAAAAATCTCAACTTAATAATGTATTTAATGGAAAGCTGATGCTTCAACCTGATGAATTTTTAGTACAAATAATTATTCCAGTAGAATATTTGCGCCTTCCAGATATCAATATAAAAAAGCGCAGGCAATCAACTATTGGATATCCACTAGTAAGTATTGCTGCAAACAGAAAAGATGATCAAATAAGATTTGCCATAAGCGGCTTAAGTGACTTTCCATTCAGGTCCCATGAAATGGAGGAAGAGATAAATAGATATAGTTTACATAAGGAAATGAGGATTCAAAATGCAATTAATAATATTCCACACCCAGTAAAGGATAATCTATTTGGTTCTGCCGATTATAGAAAATTGCTTATACAAAATACACTTTTAGAAGTTATTGATGCTCTGGAGGTAAGAAATGAAAATTTATAAAGAAAACTTGAAACTTAAGCTTGAGGTGAATGATGAGGAATATAATGTGGTAGTGAGACCTTCAGATACACTATTATTTGTACTCAGAGAAAAGCTTGGCCTTACAGGAGCAAAACCTGGGTGCGAGAATGGAGATTGCGGAGCTTGTACTGTATTAATTGAGGATGTTCCTATAAAGCCCTGTATTATCCTGGCAGTTGAAGCAGAAGGACACAGTATAACAACAGTTGAAGGAATAAGGGATACGGCCATACAAAGGGAATTTATAAATAAGTGGGGATTTCAATGTGGTTATTGTACATCTGGATTTATTGTAAATTGTTATGCACTAATTAATACCCATCCCATTGGAAATGATGAAATAATCGAAGAATGGCTTCAGTCCAATATTTGCAGATGTACCAGTTACGATGAAATAAAAAAAGCAGTAAAAGAGGCCATGAAAGAGCAAGTTGTTTGATATATATAATCCATTAATGATAAAAATTAGATGATGTGTAGTCCTGAGCGACAGTGAAGGATATTATTCCCGCTAGATGCCGTTATCTGAATCGTTCTGGGGTAGAGTCTAGATTTTCTTTTATATTCTGTGCCAAGCCATTCATATACTTTTTTACTCAAAAATATACTCTTTCAATTCTTTATAATTCTATGATTTGTTCTAATAGCATTATAAATTATATTTAATACCCTTGATATTTCTTCAGGTTTAAGCCAGTATAATATCTAGGTCCAGTAATTTGTGTATTCATATCATCTAAATAATTATTAACATCAGATAGTACCACATATAGGACTGTTTTCCATGTATTTTACAATTACACATACTCTCCATATATGATATTATGTTAATAACTTATTAACAAATACTTCAAATTTCTATCGAAAAGCACTCTATTTGCAGCAATTTTCACATTAAATTATGGAGGTAATCATCAATGCACAAATTTTTGAAGCAGGTATCAATTGGCTTAGTATTTATCTTATTTTTTACACTTATGCCTATTCCAGCAATTGCAAGTGAATTAAAAACAATAGCGGAAACCAATAAGCTTATAGATGCTCCGCCAATTGAACAATCAGAGAAGAAGGAAGCAGATATTATTGGGGAAGTAAAAGAAAAAAGAGGGAAAAACATAAAACATTTTTTAAAAGAAGATATGTCTATAGAGGAAAATATATATCCTACTGCTGTACACTACCTAAGTGATGGTAAATGGAAGGACATTGATAACAGTCTTTCAGATAAAAAGGATGAAGATAACAACGATGTACTGGAAAATAAGGATAATGATTATAAAATCAAAGTTGCTAAAAATACCAAGTCAAATAAGCTCATAAGAATTCAGAAGGATAAGTATGAAGTATCCTGGAATATTGAAAATGCACAGCACTCATTGGCACAGGTTCAATCTACTGATGGTAAAGCAGCTGATTCCCAAAAGAAAATAAAGAAGAACATATTGACCAACCTTACATCAACAATAAATTTTTTAAATATATTCCCAAACACGGATATTCAATACATAGTTGCATCTGAAGATGTAAAGGAAAATATAATATTAAATCAAAGTGTAGAAAATCCTCAATATGTATTCAATATCAATACAAAAAATCTGACATCAGAATTGCAAAAGGATAATTCCATCATCTTTTATGATGAAAAGGATACCACAAAGGCTGTATTTAAAATAGAAAAGCCAGTTATGTATGACTCAGGCTATGGGGATAGTAATAATATTAAGTTAATTCTTGATAAGTCAGGCAATGGATATAAGCTGACTATTATTCCTGACAATGAGTGGCTTCAAAGTCCTGACAGAGTGTATCCTGTTATTATAGACCCTCAAATAACTACTACGCAAGATAAAACAACTATACAGGATACTTATGTTTCTGAAGCAAAATCCAACAACTAATTACGGGAATGACATAAAATTAAAAGCAGGTATAGGAAGATATAGAACATTTATCAATTTTGATTTGCCTCCATTAACCTCTTCTGATATGGTTATAGGTGCATACTTCTATGCTGCACTGCTTACTTCAAACCCTGCACCACGCCAGGTAAATGTTCATAAAGTAAATTCAGCCTGGACTGAAACAGGTTTAACCTGGAGTAATATGCCTGATGTTAATCCTAATAAGCCTGACCCAAATACTCCTGGTTACAATACTAAAATACAAGATTATCAACTTGTACAGAATACAAATACACTTTATGGGTGGGATATAACAGATATAGTAAAGAGCTGGTATGTTGACGGAAACAAGTATGGTATTATGCTTAAGGGAAATGATGAAACAGTTGGGCAAAGTGAATTTATATCATCTGATACCACCTCAGCCTATCAGGCTGGATGGCCTCAGATAGTCATTCAATATACAAGCAGTGCCGGACTCGAAGATTACTGGACATATCATTCTCAAAGTGTTGGACGAGCTGGTACTGGTTATGTTAACGATTATAACGGTAATCTTGTTTTTGTTCATAATGATTTAAGCATGAATGGAAACAGAATGCCTGTTACAATAGACCATGTGTATAATTCCAACCAGTCAGAAAATATAGGCTATGGTACAGGCTGGAGATTAAACCTTTCTCAAAGCGTAGAACCATTGGATATTGGTACTACAAGGTATTATGTCTACACTGATGAAGACGGTACAAAGCACTATTTCTCACAATATGACTCTGATAAATATGTATACATTGATGAATCAGGAAAGCACTTAACACTTACAATAAGTCCTGATGGAGCATATACAATTAAGGATAAATTTGATAATTAAATAAATTTCTCTTCAGCAGGTTATCTTCTTAATATGAGAGATAATAAGGGCAATACCCTTTATATAACATATAATGGAACAACCCTCTACTCTGTAAGGGATGGAGTTGGAAGAATTACAACATTTGAATTTGATAGA
>JBEQBT010000005.1:0-35677 GCA_041639705.1 Clostridiaceae bacterium
TAATTTATCTTTACCTGAGAGGATAATATAAATCCCAGGTGCACTGCGGGCGAACACTGTTCGCCCCTACAGAGAAATGAGGAATAAGCAAAATCAACATTCTTTTAATGCAGAACCATTAATTAGTATTCTATTTTGGTTTTAATCCAGGGTAATTTCCCACCAACCTTCAATATTTCTGCATCTAATTCTGAAAGTGTATGGGTAAGTGGAATATCTATATTCTTTGTTATATTTGTTAATGTAACCTCACCCTTCAAATCACCAATTGCAACGGATAGTTCATCACCTGCATCGATTTTGTCATAATCCTCTGGATTTTTAAATGTAAGTGGTACAATTCCAAAGTTAATTAGGTTTGCAAGATGAATACGAGCAAAGGATTTTACAATAACTGCTTTTATACCTAGGTACTTTGGTGCTAAAGCAGCATGCTCACGGCTTGAACCCTGTCCATAGTTTTCCCCTGCAACAATAAATCCGCCATGCTTTTCAAGTGCTTTTTTGTGGAAGTTAGGATCAACTGCCTCAAATACATACTTTGACATTTCCGGTATATTACTTCTAAGTGGAAGTATTTTAGCACCTGCAGGCATTATGCAGTCTGTTGTTATATCATTTTCAAGCTTTATAATTGCCTCTCCCGAGAGTACATTTGGAAGTGCAGGGAAATTAGGCAGTGGTGCAATGTTAGGTCCAAACAGAACCTTAACTTCTTTTGCCTTTTCAATAGGCAAAGGATTAATAATCATATTATCATTAATTGAAAATCTATCTGGCATTTCAAACTTTGGATACTTTCCAAGGGTTCTAGGGTCAGTTAAAACTCCTGTAATTGCTGTTGCAACAGCTGTTTCAGGGCTTACTAGATAAGCTTTGGCATCCTTAGTGCCGCTTCTTCCTTCAAAGTTTCTATTAAAGGTTCTTACAGAAATGCCCTTCGAGCATGGAGCAAGCCCCATTCCTATACATGGTCCACAAGCGTTTTCAAGAAGTCTGGCACCAGCTTTAACAAGGTGCTTCATATCATTACTATCAATTAGATGCTCTACAACCTGTCTTGAACCTGGGCTGATTGTCATGTGTAAATTCTCAGAAACTGTTTTATTCTCTATTGCTTTTGCTACAATCATTAGGTCTCTTAATGATGAATTTGTACAGGAACCTATATTTACCTGATCAACCTTTAATCCAGCAATTTCAGATACTTTTTTAACATTACCCGGGCTGTGAGGTAGAGCTACCATTGGTTCCACTTCATCCAAATTAATTTCTATAATTTCATCATATTTGGCATTCTCATCAGGTATGATTTCTACCCATTGTTCTTCTCTTCCCTGAGTCTTTAAAAATGCCCTTGTAATTTCATCGCTAGGGAAAATACTTGTAGTACAACCAGTTTCTGTTCCCATATTTGTAATAGTAGCACGATCAGGAACGCTTAAATTTTTAACTCCTGGACCGCAATATTCCAGTACCTTCCCTACTCCACCATTAACATTTATACGGTGTAATACCTCAAGTATTACATCCTTTGCAGAAACCCACTCTAATAACTTTCCAGTTAGCTTTACTCCAACAACCTTAGGATATTTTAGTCTAAAGCCTTCACCAGCCATTGAAACTGCAACGTCCAAGCCACCTGCACCTATGGCAAATGAACCAATTCCACCTGCAGTAGGTGTATGACTGTCAGAACCAATTAATGTTTTTCCTGGTCTAGCAAATCTCTCAAGAAATACCTGATGACAAATTCCATTTCCTGGCCTTGAGAAGTGAATTCCATACTTTTCTGCAACAGATTGCAAATAGCGATGATCATCGGCATTTTTAAAGTCAGTCTGCAGTGTATTATGATCTACAAAACTCACACTCAGTTCAGTTCTGATACGCTCAATCCCAATAGCTTCAAATTGTAAATAGGCCATTGTTCCAGTTGCATCCTGGGTTAATGTGTGATCAATCCTAAGTGAGATTTCCTCACCTGCCTTAGGTATACCTTCTAGAATATGTTCTCTTAATATCTTTTCAGTAATTGTTCCTGACATCTTATTTCCCCCTTGTTTTTATTTTAAATTTTAAGATAACCAATTTAGTGTCTATCGACTATGCAGAATACTTTCTATTTGTTCTTCAATATATATTAGTGACCCCCTTTCAATCTGGTATTTAAATTCAATGATCTTCCCACCATTTTTTATATAGTTCTCGAATTCTTCTTTAAGAACTGTACTATCCAGCTTATAGCTTTGGGGAATGATCAGATACTCCTTTTCCTTGAGAAATCTTTTAATATGATTTATGTCAGTTTTAAAAGCATATTCCACATTTTCCTTTTCTATATGAAAGGACTCTAAATTTCTAAATATAATATCCCTGAATTTGATACTCTTTGTAATCATACCAATACTTGAGTTTTTGGCAATGGTTGCAAACTTGATAATTGTTTCACTTTCAGGTGAAACTGCAACTTTGAGCAATTTTTCTCTAATTGAATATAAGATACCACTAAGCTCATCATAATGATTCAGAGTTGTGATTATAATATCATAATCTTCAAATACCTTATCAGGCTGTGAATACTTTAGTATATCATCAAGAATAAACATTCTGAATTGAACATTTTTCATAAAAGAAATTTGTATTTTGAAAATCTCCAGGGCTTCTGGATTACAATCAATAGCTGCAATACGTACATAATTATGGTTGTTTTCTCTTTCAAGTATCCTTATATCAATAAATGCACGAATCTCGCTGGAAGTGAAATTTAAATCCACCAGTTTCCTAAGAAGTTCATCAATTAAATTGATTGCAGTTTCTTTTCTGTCCTCTTCTTGAACCTCCTGTCCTTTTGATACAAAACTACCACTTCCCTTTAAAATTTCAACAATACCTTTCTTTTCAAGCTCTTCATAAGCCTTCTGAATAGTGCCCCTAGAAATATTTAAACCAGCAGAAAGCTCCCTTTGTGTAGGCAACTTTTCTCCTGGTTTTAGTGTACCATTATTTATGACTTCAACTATTTGATTTACAATTTGATTATAAATAGATATGCTAAAATTTTTATCAATTTTAAGATTCATCATCTAACACATCCTTTTGGTATGTACCAATTTCAGAATTGGTATATACATATAGTTTAAGAAATTTTCCTCCTTTTGTCAATGAGATTTTCAAAATTATGAATATTCGATAAAAGCCTACAATTTTATTCAAATAAGCATAAAAAAACGGGGCATAATACCCCGAAGCCTTTGTGTTAAGGATTTCTCTTCTCTATCAAAACCATTGACACCATGTGTGTTTGGAAATAAGGTGATATTGTAATATATAATATTTATTTCTAGTCCAAATATCAGTAAAATGTTGATTCATTGTATTATTTCTTCTCTAAAATCGAGTATAATTCTTACCACCACTTCGTTTAATTATTGACTCAATTAACTCAACAGTATCAAAATTCTCAATCTTCAATTCTTCGTCTTCAAATATGATATCGAAATGCTCTTCGATTGCTATAATTAAATAAATAAAGAATCCAGTTTGTATTTTCCCTTGTGAAAACAGAATTTCATCTGTTGAAGTAATTTTAACAAGGTTATTATTCTCTATAAATTCCAATACAAACCTACCCTCCATTATTCCCACCTGAACAATTTCATTGACAACGAGAAGCACACTAGCATAACTCCAAAAAGAACCAAAATGCTCTTCCATGCAGAAACTACTCCATCACCTATCCATACCTGTTTCATAGCATTGACAACGTGAGTAACAGGAAGAAATTCTGAAATTTTCTGCATAAATTTAGGCATTAACTCGATTGGAACTGTTGCACCAGTTAAAAACAGCATCGGGAAATAAATAAGGTTTGCAATTGCATTAGCTGATTTCATATTTGATGCAATACTCGCAATCAGAAAACCTATGGAAAAAACACTAAGTGTAGATAAAAGAAATACCCCGATTACTGCAAACACGTTCCCCATGAAATTAAGATTAAATACTAATTTTGCTACAACAATCAATAAAGCCATTCCAACCACAGTCATAAGAGCGTTTACACCTACCTGCGAAATAATAACGTAAATTGGACTAATTGGTGTAGCCCTGTATCTTTTAAGTATCTTTTTCTCCCTATATTCACAAATTGTCATTGGCAAACTCATAAGTCCTGTAACAGAGATTATCATACCCGAATAAGCCGGTACTGATATATCGACCATTCCAACACCACCGTAAAATGAATTAGGCTCATTACCATATATTCCTCCAAACAGCAAAATCATAAGGGTAGGAAATGCTAATAGGAAAAACATATTAATGAAATTACGAGAAAAAAGTTTGAATTCAAAAGCGGTAAGCTTGTATATTATTTTTACTTTCATTTTAATCCTCCTACTGCTGATCCCGAGAATTGTCATCTTCAGGAGTATAACCTACCAAATCTAAAAAAACATCCTCCAAATCAGGTTTTTTAACATTCAAGTCTGTGTATGCTATGTTATTCTCACCTAAATATGCAAGTACACATTTTACATAATCATTACCTATACCTAAGAGCGTTACAAGGCCATTCTCCTGATTAATGGATTTTACACAATCAAGCTTTTCTAAACTTCTAATATCAATTTCAGGAGTCTTAAAAGATATCTTTTGCTTCAAGTCGAAATTCTTTATAACACTGCTAATAGTTCCCATACTCGATATACATCCCTTGTTCATAATAGCAACTCTATCACAAATTGCTTCTACCTCGTCCATAAAATGTGAGACAATTACTATTGTAAGACCTTTCTCACGCAGCTGTAATATCATGTCCCACATTTGGTGACGTGCCTTTGGGTCTAAACCTGTTGTAAGTTCATCCAAGAAAACTACCTTTGGATTTGAAATTAGTGATAATACAATAGCCAATTTTTGTTTTTGTCCACCTGATAGTTTAGAAACAAACGACTTTTTTTTATCTTCTAAACCTAATGTTTCAAGCAGTTCTCCATAGGGCACCGGGCTTTCATATAATGCAGAAAACAACTCACATATTTCAGATACTCTTGCCCTATCCTGATATGAGGTATCCTGCAATTGGACTCCAATTATTTTGTGAAGCTTCTTTCTGTCCTTCCAAGGGTCGTACCCCATAACACTAATTGTACCACTCCAAGGTTTACGAAGACCCTCTATGCACTCAACAGCGGATGTTTTGCCAGCACCATTAGGACCTATAATTCCAAATATCTCCTGCTCAGCAACCGAGAAAGAAATATTATCCACTGCACAAAAATCTTTATACTTAATACTAAGTGAATCAACATTAATCATGTAAAAATACTCTCCTTTACGAATTTATGTTTGGAATTTATCCCACAATATCCATACAAAACCATACTAATTATATCATAACCATACAGCATTGTCAGTACCTGCTAAAAATTAGTTCCATTTGTATAAAAGCCCGCAAAAGATGCATGCATAATTATTGAAGGAATTATGCTTCCACTCGCCAAAAAAATAATGCTGCCTATTACGGAGATAGATACGCTCGAGAATCCAAGTACCAATCCTTGTGTCTTTGTATCAGTAAGCAAGACTTGGTTTAGTACGAATGCAAAGGTTATCAAGCTAACTGCTAATGTAAAATTCATATCATTTAAAATTAAGCCTTGTAAAAAAACACCACGGAAAAACACTTCTTCAAAGCTTGCACTCAATAGTGGAAGCAGCCATGATATTTTTTTTGGTGTTTGAAAAATACCTTCTATCCACTTAACTTTAGCCATCTCTCCGACAATGTCCATATTAGGTGCTATTTTCAGAGCAACCACAACAAATAAAGATATTAATGACATAGCTGCAACAATACCAAGTATTATAATTATAATCAGTATAGAGCCACCCCTTATGGTAAACAGGTCAATAATTCGAATTTTTGCCACCTTTGCAACAATAATGCTGCTTATTGTGGGTAAAGCACAATACAAGAATGTAGCAAAAATTGAATAAGAATAGGATGGAGAGATTCCAAACACAGAAGACATAGCAAGTGAAATCTTATTTTTTATATATGTATTTTTATAGGACAGCTTAAATATAAAAAGCCATGCAAACAAACAGCAGAAACCAGTTATAGTAATAATGATTAAATTATTCATTTTTCTTGCACCTTCCCATTAGTAGAATGATGATATTCTGTAATGTATGTGCAATAATCGGAACAATAACTGAGCCTCCACTGAGCAAGAATATTATTGCAAAAATAATACCGCTTATAGTTTTTTGCAAAAACGTCGTAAACCCATAATATAAATGATTAAAGCCATAAACTACTGAACTAAGAATCACAAACGCAATAATACTCCAACCTAAATTGTCTAATATTGCAGCACTCCACAACTGTCTATATATGATTTCTTCAATTATTGCAAGCAAAAAGGTTAAAACGCATCCTACAACCGACATTTTTGTCCAGGTTGCATTTACTGAAATACCTTTAACCTTTGTCCCAGATGCCTTAAGTATCATTCCACCCACAATAAATTCCACTCCGATTAATATCGGTGCAGCAGCAATCGCTATAATATACCAAATTATTTTTGATGTGATAACAATCTTACTGCCTATTGGTACCAAAACAGAGCCTAGTAACAGCAAAACGGTACTTATTATAACACAATTCATCAAATAAATGACATCTTGATTTTTGCTATTGAACTTTCTCTCAAAAGTCAACATGATTTGCGGAATGGACACAGGGTATACAGTTGCCAACAGCACGAGAATACTACGGCAAAGGATGTGGATATTCATTTATTACACCACCATATTCCTTCATCCTAGGATGATTCTTAAATGGAAAACCAGGTAAGCACATACCACACAATTCCGGTATAAATGTTCTGACAACGCTCCATCCCTTGTCTATAACTTCTGGAGGAGAAATATCTACATATACAGCATAATTGCTCACTTTTGATATTTCCTTTATTAAATGAGAGATTTGAGCATCAACATTATCTTCCCACCTGGATTCAATTTCTGATAAATTAATTGTCTCTCCAGTAAGTTTGTCCAATAAAACATCAATTTCTTCTGCCTTATCAGGAACACCATAGAACAAAACATTTGTGTCTAAATCAGCAAATGCTGATTTAGTATTAGAAAACTCTATTTTTTCTGGATCAAAAAGTGCATTAAACATATGCATGAATATTATAGCAGTAGCCTCCATTGTACCCCTTAAAACACCATTTTTTGCATTTAAATCACCTTGCGTACCGACAATCAAGTAAGGAAGTTTTTTGTCCTTTCTCTTTAATATTACAAGATAAACAGGCAAATCCATATCTGGCAATGTTACTAGTAACGGGATAACTTCATAAGGTGACTGTTTACCCAGCCCACAGGATTCAAAACATTTTAAAACATTAGCATCATCAACAATTACTCTCTTTGCCTTGCGCATTGTATACCACGAAATAATAAATGCATCAATCTGCACATATTCAACTAATGCATTAAGCAAAGCCTTCTTTAATGTTCTATGGGAAGCCGTACCTGTTGAAAATGCAGGTGTAAAGAATTTTTCACCTTTTTCTATATTTTTAACAAATCCAATGGACAGCATTTGCATAGGCACCCAGATATCTTCACCTGGATGAACTAAAGATGCACACTTAATCCAACCAATTATATCGTCCTCTGTAGCTGGTACAGGTGAATAAACCTTCATAATGTCTGCTAATACCTTTTGCTGCTCACTGGAAAATATATTAAGATATTCAAGTGGCATTACCTTCCCTATTTTTGTCATGTCCTTATAATTGCTGTACACAACACGCTCTCTAAAAATCTTTTCTGTACATACAGGTGCATAACGTTCAACACTTTCACCTATTAATTTAATTAATGCTTCCTCATTATACATTCCGTATCCACTAAGATGATACTCAACATGCTTTTCAGGATCATTATATGTAATTTTATGATAATTCGGCATATGGCCAGTCATCGATTTCAGGCAAGGCTCTGGTGGCATATGAACCATAGGTGCCAAAATGCCCTGCATTATACCAGTTTGATTTCCACCAATATACCTATACTGATTCATTATATGCTCATAGGATGGATAGAATCTCACCATTATTTTTCACTCCATATCACTTTATTTATTTGATTTTTAGTGTATTTGCAACCATTTCATCCACTAAAGCACGGGAAGATATATTCTTCTCTTCAAGTCTTACCTTTGCAACAGTTCCGCATGCAGGACAGAAGGGCACTCTCAATATATCCTGAGCTTGTATTTCAAGTGTTGGTAGATATATTGTCAACAAGCGTCCTGTAAATTTTGATACACCAATTTTTCTAATCAAATAAGCCTCTGAAACTGTTATATTAACTAATATGTTCAGCAGTGGAATAATTCCTTTATTGCCATGGGAACTGTACTTAGAAGTGTTTTTCTCAATCTTTACAAAGTTATGGTACTGAACATGGTCCTCCAACCTTGAAAGCGCCCTCAGTTCAAAACATTCAAGGCAACCGGTAGCATAAGGATTTGTTGCTAGTACACAGATTACAGGTCCATCAATAAATGAGAATACTACTGGAATTTCTAATTGGATGGAAATTCTGTTGAGGTTTCTCATCAATACAACAGAAAGATTTTTCATGCATCCAACAATAGCATCGTAATGCTTAAACATTTCTACAAAGTGACTCATCTGCTGTACGCTTGATAAGCCATCCATATTTGTTGTTAAATCTGCATTTTTGATTTCTTGAATTGTTTCCATTTCCATTATATTTAATGCGAAATTCATTTCATTTGCGAGACTACTTGCAGTTTTTACAGAATATTCATCATCTGCAAAAAACAGAACTTTCTTTTTTGCTGCTTCTTCTTCTGATTCTATTTCATCATGCTGTAAGTATCCTAACAAAGCTAGTGTAATCTCCTCATCAATGCTTTTACAATCACAGGTTGTGACATAGTTCGTCGCACACAGCTCATTCAATAAGGACTCAACAACCTCCTTGTCGTAGGGTTCCAGAAGATACTCATTAATAATTTCTTCATTATATCCTTCTTCACTTTGTAAAAATTCAACCACCTTTCTCATGAATGAAGCCAAGTTTTCTGATAAGTAAGACAAATCTAATTCAGCTTCTTCATAATTAAATACACCCATGCGTAATCGAATTTCACTTGTGCCATTGTCAAAGACCCTTACATTATCACGAAAAACCAAGTTCTTTACATTACTAATCATTAGATAACTCCTCCATTCCCAAATACTGTAAAGTGTATAACCTGCTTGCTAATTCCATCAAGTCCAAAGCGTTTTTCAATAAATTGTTTATCATATCCTCCAATATCGCATGCACCATAACCCAGTGCTGTTGTCGTTAATTGAGCATTTTCTGCAATTTCCCCTGCCTCAATAAACGCATATGCAGCACCGGCATTACCGTATTTATGTGAATTCACATATAACTCATATACATAAGCAATACAAAATGCTGATGTCTCTACTTTTATATCACCAAAACCAGCAAGAGCTTTTAAGTCTTCTTCACTATATCCCTTTTCCACCAATCTAAGGGAATGGTGATATGGATAATATTCATAAATTCCTCTCTCTAAGCCTTCGATATTCCAAGCAACTATATATAATTTCACTGAATAAAAGCCGCCTCCTGATGGGTTAGCATGAAGCATAATACGTTCAGCATCAGGCTCTTTATCCTTCAATGTAAGATATCCCGTTATACCCTGAGAATAATATAATATTGTTGCAAATTCTTTTAAAGAAATTGATCCATTAAATATTCTTACACTTCTTCTAGATTGTAAAACAGCACTAAAGGACGCTCTTATTTTTTTTGCTGTTGGAAGTTTAATGGCCTCAATTGCATTTTCTTTTTTCTCACGCATTGCGAAGGAAAGCAGCGCATCCCTTGCACGGAAACGGCTTATGCCGATTCTAAAATCAAGCCTTGCAGCATATGTACGAAAATTAAGCAGATACTCTTCACTGACAAAACGATTAACTCTGGAGTGATAAATACCCTTTAATGTAACTTCTGGAGTACGAACTACTGTAGTATCGGCATATGGTGATATCAGTGAATATTGTGAACTCATATTTATAGTTTCACGATAATGTGAGTGTTCATCTAAATACTTTTTCCCTTTTTCATCCAAACAAAACATCTCCTTCTACATTTACCCTTTACATAGATACTGATTCACCAAAATTACTCTGTGCAAATCAGCCCAATCAAAGGTATTATCAATTATGCCTAAAGGAGCAGGTCAGAACTTTAGGCATAATTCTGACCTACTCCTTTTGCATCATGCATATGTATCTACAAAATTCACATTTTGTAAACAGGCTACAAATTGTATTTCATATCTTTCTTAAAGTATAAATCCATATTTAGTATTAGAAATTAGCAGCATGTACAACTGCAGCAGCAGCATGATGATCCAGTACATGTTGTAGATGCTCCTGGACTAACCTGAACAGTTCCCATAACTACACTAGTTGCACAATTATAACGAGTGTATTTTAACATTGATTTCACCTCCTTGCTATAATTAATTTAACAGTGTGTATAACTTAAACCCCTTGATAATACTGGGCTTGGTGCACACAGAACTTGTCTATAACTCAATATATGATAGGATTTTGTTACATATTACTCCTGTTAATGTATAATTTGGTAATAACAAAAAACAGAACTCACAAATAAAAGGAGGGATCTCTATGCATCAACAATTATAGTGAACCCTATCAATTTGTTTGCAGTAGAGCTTGTCCATTCCTTCTACATCTAGGTCTATTAATAATGAACATTATTGATTTGCCTACCCCAAAATCTAAAGTAGATTTTTAGCTTAAAACAGGCTAAACAAATCCTCTATACGCAGACTCTAAGAGCATATGCGTCGTGATAATATAGATGAGTGTCATGTCTTCTGTTATATTACTTTGAGAATAACCTGAAAAACCTTTTAATCTTTTTGTTAACGATAGAACTGCATTGTAATCAAAAACACCATACTTATCAAACATATCTTTCGATAAATATGATTCAAACTTGTCCCCATTTTTTAAAAAAAGTTCTGCACCAGGTGTAGAGTATTGATATTTCGTTCTTCTCAAAATTGGGTCAGGTACTATGTCAGCAAAAGTTTCTTTTAAAATATACTTTTCCTTGTATCCACATAATTTCAAATTGTCTGGAATTGAATAGGCAAGTGTAATCAAACGACGGTCAAGAAATGGATATCTTCCCTCAACCGAGTTTGCCATAAGTACTCTGTCGCCTTGTGTTGACAAAAGATAGCCTGCTAATAGTATTTGCATTTGAACAGCCTGACACTTCTTCAAT
Source organism: Clostridiaceae bacterium (assembly GCA_041639705.1). Lineage (GTDB taxonomy): Bacteria > Bacillota > Clostridia > Clostridiales > Caloramatoraceae > JARDZI01. Next base: position 11,401 of record JBEQBT010000005.1, read on the forward strand.
ATCGACAGATTCCTTGATTCGCTGCTAAATTGTTGATAAATTTCATTCTCAATATTTTTCAAGTCTATACATGCCCTGTTCTCGCGGTTAAAATAATCAATGATGGAAAAACTTCCAGATATACGTGATTGCATCGAATAGATAAAATCATTACTTCCACTTAGAAACCTCGAATAATACTTTTTATAACCTTCCAGTATATAACTGCTGCTGTTATTACCAGATGGCACAACATTTCTGATTCCATCCCTCCGGATATCAGAAACTGGGTTGAGTGAGCAATACTTTCGAAAAAGCGTTTCTTTATATATGTCATATCCGTAAAATAACTCATCTGCCCCTTCGCCACTTAAAACAAATTTAATGCCATTTTCATGGGCAGCTCTAGAAAGCATATACATGGGAATAGCTCCCAATTTATAAAGTGGCACCTCACAGTGTTTTATCACCTTCGGAAGTTCTGAAATAATTTCATCATCGCTTACCGTTATTTTTATATGTTCTCCTTTGTTCCCTTTCAATCCTAATGACTGATATGCAGATTCATCTATTTTATAATTTCGAAATCCCAGAGAAAACGTAGAAAATTCATCATAGCCGCATTCATTCAACAGCTTCAACAAAATTGTAGAGTCTAATCCACCGCTTAAATAAACCCCCCATTTTACATTGGAATCACACATGAGCCTGTCAATAACGGACTTAGTAAGTGTAGTACGTATTTCATGCTTGAGTTCATCAACACTATCATAATTGCATATATCGTCATAGTCGGAAAAGTGATGATAAATTTTAACTTGTACACCATTTCTGCTATCAATAAATGCATAACCTGAAGGTGGAATCTGATAAATATTTTCAAAAATTGTTCGACCTTGAACTGGTGACCAATAAACAAACTGTTCATAGAGTCCAGTTATGCTTGGACGTATATCAACTGCATTTGAATTAACAATTGCCTTTATCTCTGAGCCAAAATAAACAATGTCATTAACCACAGAATAATATAGCGGACATATACCAATTCTGTCTCTTGCAACAAACACCTTGTTGTTGTGCTGGTCATAAATTGCAAATGCAAATTGGCCATCAATTTTACCCAGCAGCTTAATTCCAAATTCCTCATACAAATGCACTATAACCTCAGAATCACAGTATGACCGAAAGACATGTCCCTTTGCAATCAAACTATTCATTAATTCGGTATAATTGTAAATTTCTCCATTAAACACAGCAACTATAGACCTATCTTCATTAAATAAAGGTTGTTCTCCATTCTTACTGTCAACTATGCTCAATCTTGTCGAACCTAATTGCACCATCTGGTTACTATAGTATCCCTCTGCGTCTGGCCCTCTATGGACTATTGCACTAACCATTCTTTCAATAACATTGTTAGGCAGCCCATTACCTAATGAAACCATTCCTGCAATACCACACATTATCTGTCCTCCATCCACATTCCTCTTTCAGCCTATTTATATACATTTTGTAAAATTTTACGTCTTTTTAATAACCTATATGTATCTTCCCTATTGTACATGTAGAAAAATAAGTCACTAATCGTCCTAGTTTCATTGGAATTTCTTGATTCTAGCGAGATGATTGTAAATTGCCTGAAAATGATAGTGATGTGTGCAAGCTGCATGATATAATAATAAATGCAAAGAAAATAGCACAATGTTATTTGCTTTGACCTATAAATTATTGTGTTCCGACAAGAAGCCTATAATAATATATGGGTTTTTTTATATTAGTTTTCTTTCAAATACATTTATATTCTATATGGTATATTTTACTATTATAGTACGCATTAATCAATAATTTACTAATTCTTTTTTATTTTTATATACTCTTTTATTGTTCGGTAGTGTCAAGTTGACACCCTATTCTTTTGGGTATTTGTTAGACCCCCTTAAAGCAAAATTCCCCAAGACCATCATCTTGGGGAACATAAAACACAGTTTATTTAATTTTTAAAATCCTTCAAAGCCTTTGATGTCAGCCTATTTCCGTTCTGTCCTCACGATATACTCAATGTGTGCAGCATGTGAAAACATATTTCTCTCAAAAACCTTCCGAACTATATTTTCAAGGATTAATTTACAAATATATAAAAAGCTCAGAACTTTCTATTGAACAATCCTACCTTCTCCACAGTAAATATTCATCCTGTTACCCCTGGCAAAGCCTATCATTGTCATGTTTGAGGCCTTTGCAATACTTAATGCTAAATCTGTAGGTGCTGAATGGGAAATAATTATTGGTATACCAGCCCTTGCAGCCTTAAGGGTTATATCTGAAGAAATTCTTCCAGTTGTCATTAAAAGCTTATCACCTAATTCAATATTTTGAAGTAGGGCTTTACCTATAACCTTGTCAAGCGCATTATGCCTTCCAATATCCTCAGAAAAGAAAAGTATTTCCTCACTGCTGCAAATTGCACAACTGTGCACTCCTCCTGTTTGTTTGAAAAGCTCTGATTTACTATTAAATTCCTTCATTAACATGGATATATTATTTACTGAGCATTTGCAGGTGCTCTCTATTGGTTTGATTTCATTTTCCTCAAGATAATCTAAATCCATGCTTCCTCCTGCACATCCAGAGGTTAACGTTCTCTTTTTCTCATGAATAGGCTCTGATTCATCCTTCAGTATTATGCACAAATTATTTTCATCCTTTTCCTCTATGCTTTTGATTGATTTCATAGAAAAAATTACTCTATCCGAAAAAAGAAAACCTATAGATAATTGAAGCATTTCATTAGGTGTACACATAAGGGAAGCATAAAATTTACGATTCACATTTATATTCAATACATTTTCTACTATTATTTCATCAGAAATTTTATCTTCATTTCCATTATTTATTTTTATAATGTCTACTTTCTTCACACTATTTATCATTAAGATTATCCCCCATAAAGATTTCCTCCAGCACAGCAAGATCAGCTTTATAATTTAAGTTAGTAAAAATATTCAGATTACTGCTAAACTTTTTTACTTCGCTTTCTTCTATATAATGAATCCTGCTTTCATTAATTACATTAAGTAGTTTGAAGCTTTGCTGCTTTATATGGCTCTCAAATTTATCAAGCATGCTAATAGAGTAAAAAGCATAAAGGGGCTCTACATAATTTGATTTTAAAGATACAACCCCTTCCACATTTTCATCTTCAATTAATTTCATCATATACTTTATGAAATCAATGTTTATAAAAGGCATATCACATGCAGTTATAAAAACATTCTTGGAAGAGGCATATTTCAACCCTGAATAAATTGCTCCCATTGGGCCTAAATCTGGTATTATATCCATTTTAGTAGCATATTTTATGTCTGCAAACTTCAAAGTATCATTTGCTATTAAAATTATATCCTCAAAAACCTCTTCCAATTGTTCTCCAATAATCTCTATGAGATATTTATCCTTAATTTTAATTTTACATTTATCAAAACCCATTCTACTGCTTTTCCCGCCACATAGAATTACTGCTGTTCCAAATTCCTTCAACCTCTGACCTCCTTAAAATTCTGGAGGTAATTCCAGCATTTCATCATAATTAAAAACCGGCCCATCTATACACATATATTTACTTCCTACCTTACAATGTCCGCATTTGCCTATTCCGCAGCGCATATGTGTTTCTAATGAGGTATATATATCCGTTCCCTTCATTCCCAGCTTTAATAAATCCTTTGCAACTGCCTTTATTCTTCTTGGAGAGGCACAAATAATTGCTGCAGTGTTTTCCCAGTTCAATCCTAAATCAGGTAATAAATCATTTATATATCCTACATAAGCTTCTACCTTAGTAGTTGGGTTACTAAGTGCATATAAAACCTTAACATCCTCTATATTATTCCAGGCAATTAAATCCTCTTTATATATTAAATCTTCATAGGTCATTGCGCTGCCTATGACAACTACCCTTCCGAATTCCGCCTTGTTTTCAAGCATTCTCACTATCATTGTTCTAACTGGTGCAAGCCCAACTCCGCTTCCAACAATTATTACATCCTTTTTCTTAAATTTCTCATATGGAAAGCCTTTTCCAAAGGGTCCTCTTAATCCTACCTTGTCTCCAACCTTCATGTTGTGTATTGCTTCAGTTACTTTTCCTGCTTTTTTAATAACAAATTCAAAGCTATCCTTTAAGCTAGGAGAGAAGGGAATGGATATGGCTATTTCCCCAACTCCAAATACAGTTATTTCAAAGAATTGCCCATCAAATACAAACTTATCATGCAGTGATTTATCTTCATACTGCAAAATAAAGCGTTTTATCTTTTTTGTTTCTTCAATTATATCAGTTATTACTGCAATCTGGGGAAGATAAACGTTTTCACAACCTTCTCCATGATTATGCGTACTCATTTATTCATCCCCCCAAGTCTTAGTGCTTAAATTATTCTCTGCTAACTCATTTATTATATTCACCACATTAATCGATGCAGGACATACATTTATACACCTTCCACATCCTGTGCAGCCCTTATATTTAAATTTATCTTCAATATATTTAAACTTATCATATATTCTATATTTTACTCTTGCTTCCCTATTCCTAGGATTATGTTCTCCCGCATTTCTTGTAAAGGAATCACTTTGGCAGGAATCCCAGTACCTTACCCTTGATCCACTGTTTAATCCTGTACTTTCTTCAACTACATTAAAACATGTACATGTAGGACACACACTTGTGCAGCCAGTACATCCAACACAATCCTTTGATATCTGTTCCCATAGTGGATTATTATAATTTTCCTCAAGTACTTTACTAATATTATCTGTTTTAATACCTATTTTAAACTTATTTAATACTTCCTTTTCAACCAAGTTTTTTTGATTTTGCAGTTCTTCATTGGCATTAACTATCAAATCCCCTGAAGCTGCAATAAGCTCCTCACCCTTTTTACTTCCTACCTCAATTAAATACTTGTCATCAATTGGAGTAAAAAGCACATCATATCCTTTATTAGTAAAAGGTCCAGTACCCATTGAGCTGCAAAAACAACCTTCTCCTGTTTCTGTACAGTTCACAGCAACAATAAAACCCCTGTCTCTATTTCTTCCATAAAATTTGTCTTTATAATCCTCTAGGAAAAATTTATCCATATATGCAATTCCATAGGCATCACAGGACCTTATTCCAAAATACACCCTTTTATTTAAACTCACTGCCTCCGGAGTTTCAGTAATTATGCTTCCATTTTTGTTTTCCCAGTTAAAAAGGATTTCCCTCTGTGTGAATATATATTCCTTAACAGGAAATGGAAAATTTATATAATCCATTGTAAACCCATCTTCTTCAAAGGGAAGAAGCATAGCCTGTCCATCTTCAACCTGGGGTGCATAAACTTCAAACTCACTAGACCATTTATTGAGAAGATTCTTTAAATCATTCTTTTTAAGTAGGTACAACTATCTCACCCCTTCTATTTTAACTGCACAGACTTTATACTCCGGTATTTGTACTACTGGGTCGATGTTTTTTCCTATAAGCATGTTAACTGCTACTTCATGGTAATGAAATGGAACAAATACAACACCAGGAGTTATATTATCAGTAATCTTAACCTCAGTTATAATTGAACCAATTATTGAACTTACCTTAATTTTGCTTCTCTGCCTTAAACCCAATTTTTCAGCGTCCTGTGGATTAATCTCCATATAACCATGTGGAAATTCTCTTTCAAGTGCCCAGGACCTTCTTGTCATAGTCCCAGTATGATAATGTTGTTGAATACGTCCAGTAGTCAAAATAAATGGGTATTCTTCACTTGGCTGTTCCGTTGAAGCCTCATATTCATTTACTGTAAACTTTCCAAGCCCACGTGAGAATTTACCCTTGTGTAGGAATTTTGTTCCTGGATGATTTATATCAGGACATGGCCACTGTAACCCTTCCTTGTCTAACCTATCAAAGGTTATTCCTCCATAACTTGGAACTAGAGTTCTTATTTCCTCCATAACATCAGAAGGTGAAGCATAATCAGCATCATATCCTAATGCTTTTATTAAATCACATAGTATTTCCCAATCAGCCTTACTATTTCCAACAGGCTCAATTGCGCATCTTACCCTTTGAACCCTTCTTTCTGTATTTGTGAAGGTTCCATCCTTTTCAATAAAGCTTGCTCCAGGCAAAACCACATGGGCGAGTTTTGCAGTTTCTGACATGAAAATGTCCTGCACTACAAGAAGCTCTAGACTTTCAAGGGATTCCTGTACATGCTTAAGATTCGGGTCTGAAAGCATTGGGTTTTCTGCCATAATAAATAGGGATTTGATATTTCCATTAATAGCTCCATCCATCATTTCGCCCAAGCTCAATCCTTCTTCACTTGCGTAACCTTCTCCCCAAACCTTTGAAAATTTATCAATCATCTTTTCATCCTTCAAATTTTGGTACCCAGGAAGTACATTTGGTAATGCACCCATGTCACAGGCACCCTGTACATTGTTCTGTCCTCTAAGAGGGTTTACTCCTGTTGCTTCTCTTCCAATCTGACCAGTTAATAGCGAAAGATTTGCAAGTGCTCCCACATTTTTTGTGCCAGTAACATGCTGTGTAATACCCATAGCATATACAATGGAAGCTGTTTTTGCCTTTGCAAATGTTCTGGCGATTTCCCTTATATTATCTTCAGTAACTCCAGCAATAGGAGCTACTGCTTCAGGTGTGTATTTTTTAATACTTTCTTTAAATTCCTCAAAACCTTCCGTTGAGTTTTGTATGAAGTCTATATTCATAAGATTTTCACTAATAATTACATTTAGAATTCCATTTATAAATGCTAGGTTGCTGCCAGGTTTAATAGGTGCATAAATGGATGTATATTCAGCCAATGGAATTTTCCTAGGATCTGCTACAATAAGTTTTGCTCCATGTTTTTTAACAGCATTTATTATTCTCATGCTAATTAAAGGATGCTGTTCAGTGGTATTCGAACCAATTACAAATATAACCTCTGCATCTTCAAGTTCATTAATTGAATTAGTCATTGCTCCACTGCCAAATGCTGTGGCTAAACTAGCCACTGTAGGACTATGTCAGAGGCGAGCACAGTGATCTATATTATTGGTTTTTAAAACCGCCCTTGCAAGCTTTACCATCAGATAATTTTCTTCATTGGTGCATCTTGCAGAGGATAAAAATCCTATAGCATCTGGACCATTTTTATCAACTATTTTTTTAAGCCTTGTGCTTATATACTCATATGCTGCTTCCCAGGTAGCTTCATGAAATTTTCCATCCTGTCCCTTTATTAATGGCTGCTTAAGCCTATCATTATGATGTACAAAACTATATCCCTGCCATCCCTTCACGCAAAGCTTTCCCTGGCTAACAGGATGATCATTTTTAGGAGTAACTCCTACTATCTCATTGTTCTCAACATTTAGATAAAAATTACATCCACACCCGCAATAACCACATGTGGTAAGTACCTTTTTCATTTAATCCTCTCCCTCAAATTAGTAATGATAGTTATTTATTGAAGTAAATACACTCTATTATAGTTAGGCTAAAAACATTATAATTTTTAAATTCGTATACATCTTTATTTTACATTAATATCTTTTTGTAGTGAATACTTATCATAGTTTACTTTTTAACAGGCTCTGCTTCTATAACTCTCTATTTACGTTAATCTATCCCATATATAATAGCTTTAATTGCATTTTACTATGCTTTTGTATATAAAAGCATAGTAAAAAAATAAATATTTTGTTTAATTATTCACAATTTTTAAAAAAATACGAATTTTTTTATTGATTAATCAATAAAATACTTTATTTGTTTTTATTATGGGGCAAACAACCATGACCTAGAAGTTTTGTAATTGAATATAAAAATAAACTTAGAGGTCATAAATAAATATTTTATTCAGTGACCTCGTAAAAATCTAGCTTTTAAAAATAATTTTTTATTTACAGTACTTTAATGCTTTCCCATTATATTCTTTACATAAGCTACCATTACTTACAGCATGCTTACCATTTAAAACTACATGCATTATTCCCTTAGGAGTCTTAGTTGGGTTCCTATAGTCCTCATAGCCTGTAATTTCATTAAAATCAAAAATTGTAATATCAGCAGTTTTGCCAACTGCAATTTCACCAATATCTTTGTAGCCTATTGTTTTAGCTGGTAATTGTGTTGCCTTATGCACTGCATTTTCAAGACTCAATACTTTTTTCTCCCTTACATATTTACTAATGTAAAGAGGAAAATTGCAAAAAAGCCTTGGATGAGGAACTCCAGCTGGTATACTGTCTGAACCAATCATACATAGTGGATGCTGAATAAGTTTTGTATTATCATCCTCTGAAAATACATTGAGTGTAATCATACCTACACCGCCCTCTTCTGAAACAAGAAGATTTGCAGCAAAATCTACTGGATGTACACCTAGTTCCCTTGAAATTTCTCCAACTGATCTACCTATATATTTTTTATTCTCATCTTTATTGGCTGAGGTAATTAATACTCCGTCCCATCCAATAACTGCAATGTAATTGTCCCAGCCATCATAACTTAAGGACTTGTTTATGAGTTCTTCCTTTATTCTTTCCACGATTTTCTTATTTTTCAAGTTATCAACAATTGAATTTGTTCCCAGGCTGGTAACAAATGGAGGAATAAGTTGCGTCATTAATGTGCTCCCTGAAAGATAAAGATGTTCATCAAATGTAATATTAATACCTCTATCAATAGTTTTTTCTACATAGTCAATCAGAGTTTCTGCAGGACATCCTAATTCCTCAGAATTATATGATTTTAAATGAGAAATATGAAGCTTAACTCCAGTAACTTTAGCAACTTCAACTATCTCATCCAATGCATTTAGTATTCTAGTGTCATGATCTCTAAGATGAATCATTATTATTCCATTATGTCTTGCTATAACCTTACAAATAGCAATTAGTTCTTCCCTCCTGCTAAATACTCCAGGCATATACTGTAAACCCAGTGACATTCCAAAGGCTCCAGCATTCATTGCATCATCGGCTAACTCACACATCTTATTTAGCTGTTCCTTTGAGGGTGCTCCACTATCAAATCCCATTACACTTGCTTTAATAGCACCATGTGAAACCAATTCTGAATAATTGTTCTTTAATCCTGCAGATGAGATTTGTTCCATATAATCATCCATGCTGTGGAATTTCCAATCCATTCCCGGATCCCCTACAACCCCTCTAACATAGCTTTTCCATAGTCCATTTTGACTTTCTACACATGGAACAACACCTAAGCCACATTGTCCTACTAATTCAGTTGTTACTCCCTGCATTAGCTTTAATCCCCTCAATTTCTCATCCATAAAGGGTACAAGATCATTATGGCTGTGAACATCTATAAAACCTGGTATAACAGTAAGTCCTTGGGCATCAATAACTTCAGCCGCTTCACAGCTTATATTTTTATCAATTTGAACTATCCTTGAATCTTTAATACCAATATCTCCAACATATCCAGCCCTTCCAGTACCGTCTACAATTAGTCCATTCTTAATCAAAATATCTAACACTAAATCCATCTCCTCAGTAATATGCTAAAATCATCATATACTTTATATCTTATAACTAATAGAATCTGAATTCAATATTAAAGTGCCAGGCTCGTGACAAGTGATAAAATATTTTGTCACTTGTCACGAGCCTGGCACCTCTATAATTCCATTTTTCATAGTAATAATTCTATCAGATAAAAAATAAGCTTCATCCTTATTATGTGTTACAAAAACAATAGTTAAATTGTTTTTTTCATGTATTTCCCTTAATAGTTTTTTCATTTCATTTCTTAATTCTTCATTTAATGCGTTAAAGGGTTCATCCATAAAAAGTATTTTAGGATTTGTTACAAGAGCTCTTGCAATAGATGCTCTTTGGCATTGGCCTCCACTAAGCTGAGATGGATACCTATTTTCAAGTCCTTGAAGACTTAAGCTTTTAATTATATTTAAAGCTGTGGATATTCGTTCGTTTTTATTTATTTTCTTCATTTTAAGACCGAAACATATATTTTCCAGTAATGTCATGTTAGGAAAGAGTAAGGACTGCTGTGCTACATAGGCATAGTTTTTCTTCTCAACAGGGAAATTGGTAACATCTTCACCATCCTCCAAAATCATGCCTTTATCAGGTTTTATAAGACCTAACATAAGCCTTAAAAGCGTTGTTTTCCCACAGCCAGATGGACCTAGCACTGAAAGGAATTCTCCATTATTAATTGTTAAACTTATATTGGATAAAGTAAAGGCATTTTCGCCATGTAGTTTTCCATTCCCAGGTAAGGTTTTTTCTATATTTATAAGCTCTAAATTAGGCATCTTTAACTTCTCCCCTTATAGTATTTAAAATGTTTCTTTTTATAGTAGTTTCTTAAAACTAAATCTAATAGCAAAATATTTATTAAAGCTGTAATAGAAAAAACTAAGCTATATATTGAGCCGATAGCTCTATCTCCACCATTTATAAATGGTCCCATTATAATAGATAATGTAACAACACTACCTCCTCCAACTAAAAGAGTCAGGAAATACTGGCTTGCAGATATTAAAAATGTAAGACTTGCACCTGCGATGATTGAAGGTAGTAAGTGTGGTAAAACAATATAATAAAATCTTTTAATCCCACTAGCTCCTAAAATAGCTGCCTGTTCCTCAAGACTCATATCAAATGTACTAAATGAAATCATCATTGCCTTTATCATATAGGGAAGGGTTGGAAGTATGTGTGCTATGATAACTCCAAATATTGATTCGGTTAAGCCTAGCTTAATAAATGTAGTATACATACCCATAATAGCTGTAAAGGGTGGAACAATTATAGGTGCAAACAAAAGCATTTTTATTATTAACTTACCCTTAAATTCATATCTTTCAAGGGCTAAGGAAGTTGGTATAGCTAAAAATAAATCTAATATGATTACTGATATACCTATAACTAAAGTATTTAATATAGCTTCATAGGTATTTGGATTTTGGTAAAAAACATATTTTATTGCCCTAAATGTAAATTGCTTTGGAAATATATCTGGCCATCTGAAACCAAAGGATATACTAGTTAAAACAAGAGGTATAAAAGGAAGAATAACAATAACTGCAAATATTAAACTAATTACAATATACTTTATTTTATTTATCCTATTCATACCATCCTCACCATCGCATTTCTTTCTGTATATCCCATTTTTTTATTATGTTGTAAGCTAAAATACCAAGTAGTGCAGTAATAACAACTAATATAAAATTTGCAGCAAGAGCCACAGGTCTTGCTGTCAACTCACCATTAAAATAAATATCATATGCCCAAACAGAAACAAACTTGGGATATGTAACTCCAAGCAAATATGGCACTTCAAAGTCTGAAAATGTAAAAGCAAAAACTATAAGCATTGAAGAAATCCATGTTGGGATTAGTAGAGGGAAGATTACTTCCTTGAAAAAATCCACTCTTGAGGAACCATAAATTCTTGCAATTTCAAGCCAGGAAGTTTCTATCCTTTGAACAATAGGAATTAACATAAGAATCATAAAAGGTGTTTCCTTCCAAATATACGTTATTATTATTCCAAAACTATTTACATCATTTATTATTGAAGGAAATGACTCTATACCTTTTGTCAAACCTAAAGAATAGGTTATGCTAGAAACCCAACCGCTTTTCATTAATAAAAGTCCCATTAGGTATGCAGCTGTAATATGAGGTACAAGTATTGGGCTTTGAAAAATTTTTCTTAATAATCTTGAAATTTTATTTTCCTCAATTATAAACAATAGGCAAATAAGCACAATTGCAACAATTCCTGATGCTGTAGTTGAAGTAATGGATATTTTTAAAGTGAGCACAATGGACTTTAAAAAATCAGATGAGGTGAGAAGCTCTTTATAAGCGTTGAATGTGAAGTAAGAATCTCCACTTATTTTCCAAAGGCCTAGGCTTTGTATAAAGCCTAGTATAAGACCACCTAGAAATAAAACTATCATTATCATTAACCCTGGTAAAACTAACATATAAGGTTTAATTTTTTGCAACATTTTCCTTCCAATCCTTTTCCAAAAAATTTACATAAGAAGCTTTAATTTCTGGCACCCTATGACTTTCAAGTTCATTCACAGGTTGTGTAGATTCACCCCTATCAATAGCATTTATTTGATTTTTATTTTCTTCTGAAAGCTTTGTATAATCTAAAACAATGCCATCTCCCCAGTTTTTAGGATCAAATTTTGCTATCTGAGCTTCAGGAGATAATAAAAAATCAATCACAGCTTCTGCTCCATCTCTGTTTGGGCTATTAAATGGTATAGTTAGAAAATGAGTATTTGCAAGTGTACCAGCATCAAATACTATTGTTTTTGTAGAAGCAGGAAATGTTCCCTTTTTTATTTCACTAGAAGCTCTTGCTTCATCATATCCCATAGTCATCCAAACTTCTCCATTGGAATATAGTTGGTCGAGCTTAGCAAGACTTTCTGGATATGTCTTTCCACTCTGCCACAAATAGGGTTCTATATTATTTAAATATTTCCATAATGGTTTTGAAGCTTCAACAAGAAGCTTTTCATCCATTTGTTCTAAATACTTATTATAGCCTCCACTTGTTTCAAAGAGTGCTTGCCTTATAAAGGCACTACCAGTAAAATCCGTAGCTGATGGATATGTGAACTTTCCCGGATTTTTCTTTACCCATTCTTCTAATTCTATAAAGGACTTTGGAGGATTTTTTATTTTACTAGAATTATATATATATACAAATTGCACCTTTCCCCATGGTGCTTCCATGCCATTTGTTTCTTCACCAAAATCATATTTTATATCATTTGAATCATCATCAATATATTTTTGAAAATTAGGAAGCTTATCAGTAAATGGTCCATAGAGAATTTGATTTTCTTTAGCCATTTTAAAGTTTTCTCCATTCATCCATATAATATCAGCACTTCCCTTTTGATTATCTACCTGCTTTTCTGTAATCAATTTGTTTATAATATCCTTTGGAGTGTTTATTGGTACTCTTTTAAGTATTATGTTCTTTTCCTTTTTTAATTTTGGTGTCACCCATTTATCCATATATTCATTTATAGAATCACTGCCGCCCCACATATAGATTGTTACTGTATTTACATCTAGCTTCCCACCTTGAGAACAGCTTGTAAAAAGTAACACTAATACTAAAATTGGTACTACCATAAATCTTATGGTTTGTTTCATTAATTATCACCACTCTAGTTCAAAATTTTCCATGCTTCCATCATTCTTTGTAGAGCTGTATAACATATTGCTAATGTAAATAGGATTGCTATTATATTTATTTGACTATTAAACAACATCATAAGAGAAAAAAATATAAAACCTTCTGTTCTTTCAGCCAAACCTGGTTGATAATAAAAGGATTTTTCACTATGTTTATCTGACAATGCACCAACTGTTAGAAATATTGTCATAGATATAACTATTGAGGATAATAATAGTACTAATAAAAAACTATTTTTAGGAAATCTTATTGCAATTGCTATTACTATAGATATCTCCACTATCCTATCAAATGTTATATCAAGTATAGTTCCAAAGGAAGTTGTTGTTGTTTTTCTTGCTATAGTTCCATCTACTGCATCCAACAAGCCTGAAAGCCATAATACAATAACCCCAATTAAATTATATCCAAAATAAAAAACTATAGCTGAGATTATTCCCATAAAAAAAGCTGCAAAGGTTATAGTATTTGCTTTAAAACCAATTTTTAAAAATATATTTGCTACTATCTCAATTACAGGCTGTACAAATTCCCTGCCCTTAGTATCTAACATTAAGCTTCTTCCCCTTCTAAAACTATTTTATATTTATTCCTCTTTTTCTTGCCATACCCTTTGGTATCAAGGATATAATAAACAAAAGGATTCCTGCAATAGTAAATTTAATCAAAATATCCATAGAAATACCCTTAACAGCAATTTCTCCAGCCATATATGCATATATAAAAGCTCCAGGCATCATGCATATAAATGTCCAAAATATATAAGTTGAGATTTTTATGCTTGTAAGACCATATGCATAGTTTTGCAGGTTAAATGGAAATACTGGCACTAATCTAGTTAATATTAAAAAACTAGAGCCATTTACCTTAAATCCTTTATCAATTCTTTCATACAATGTATTACTTCCAATCATCGACATTATAGTATCCTTCATAAAATACTTAGCTATTAAAAAAGATATGACAGCTCCACTGGTAGCTCCAATAAGAGCTAATGTTGATCCTAAAATAGGCCCATATACAATTCCTGCAACAATTGTAAGAATAGATCCTGGAAGCATAAATACACTAGCCAAAATGTATATAATTATATATATTAGGTACCCTATCGTCCCAAAACTTTTAAACCACTGCTGCATTAATTTTATGTCCTTAAGCTTGTTAACTAAACCTAATTTGTATGCCAAAATAGCAACTGTAATTATTATTATAGTTGTTATAATAATCTTCAACTTTTTATTTATAAACACCTTGCCCTCCTATATTCATTATTTTATTGTTTTCATAATTATTCTTTTTGATTTATATCTATTAGTCCAGGACTTTATAGGACTATCCAATATATCCTCCGGGCTTTTCGTATTTTTATATACCACAGGGCCAAAAATTAAATCCAATATATGGTAGGACTCTTTCCCTGTTTTATGCATAGAAGAACGACAAGCTGCACAATATGTTACTATATAATCAGTGCTGAACTGATAAGCAACATTTTTGGCAATTCTAGCAGATAACTCTGGATTTACTGCAACAACCATTCCACCCTGCCCACAGCACATAGTGTTTTCTCTAGAATTTTTTGATTCTACATATTTGTATCCAAGCTCTGTAAGTATCCACCTTATTCCATCCTGAATGTCACAGTAATTTCTTGTTGTACAAGAGTCCTGTATGCTAAATACTACATCGCTATCCTTGGCTTTATTTCTAAATTCATCTGGAAGTCCGATTTTAGGTATCAAAGTCCAAAGTGAAGTTGTTTTAATATCCTTACTTTTCTCCTTAAATATTAAAAAACAATTTTGACAAGCTGCTACTACTTCATCTACTCCTAAAAAATTTATATCATCCTTAAGAGCCTCATATTTTTTGTCAAATAAGGATTTTTGTCCCATTACCATTGTTGGCATACCACAGCACCTTTGAATTGCAGAAACATTTGTGAAATTTTGTTTAAGATAGTTTAATACATTTTTAATCCCTTCTGGGGAATAGGAGGATAAGCTGCAGCCTGGAATAAAAGCAATATCTTTCATTTACTTTTCCTCCTTGTAGTAAATATATTCATTAATCCTAGTCCAAGCAATTGATGCACATACACAGCTCTATGTGACTTCAATGGAGATTTTCCTCCATTGGACCTTATTATAGACTCTCGCATACCCATAAAGGCTTTAGGCATTTCAAGATTCATAGGACAAATCATAGTACACCTATTACATAAAGTGCAGGAATATGGAATTATAGGATCTATTTCTCCATCCCTTAAAAAGCCCTGGAATATATCCTGTGGGCATTCTCCAAATTCATTCATCATTACACATTCTCTCATACATTTTTTACAGCTATTACAGCTGTTAACTATCTCTTTAGATATATCTAATGTTTCTTCACTATAATCAGACTTTTTCATTTAATTCCTCCTGGGCTATTTTACAAATCAATATTTTCATAAGCCATAAATGCTTTTATATATTGTAAAACTATTATTACAAAAAAAGCTATTAAGAAAAAGTAGTTTGCAAGCAATTTTTCAAAAGCATTTATAAAAGCCAAAAGAATAATTATTAAATTCATTACTATACTACAAATTAGAGATTTTACGAAAGCAAAATAAATTTTTTTATTAAAATTATAAATTAGAAGTACTATGCACAATACTAATCCTAAAATAATTATAGCTTTATATATATATATATGCTCTGGTGAGAACATTCCTTCAGAAAAAATTTTCTTTTTAAAGACCAAGTATCTCATAACTCCCATTTTTTTATTTGATAAATATTGAAGAAGAAATGGTGGAATCAATATGAGAACCTGAACAATACTCAATATAATTTTTATTATTGGATTTTTCATATAGCATCACCTTACTTTTTTATAATAAACCTATTATTCCATATGCAAAGTACAAAAAGGGCATATCATTAATATGCCCTTTTTGTATTATTATTGTTTATTTACTGGTTCGCCAGTTTCTATCGGATTTGCTGGATTTCCTGTGTTTCCACTCCATTCATTCCAGCCACCATCATAAAGGGATATATTTTTCACTCCCATTACATCTGCATAAATCAACACTTCTGCAGCTCTCCATCCTGTTCCACAGAAGAAGGCTAATCTTTGATCTGGAGTAATTCCCCATTCCTTCCACATAGCAATTATCTCATCCTTATTACGCATTGTGTTGTCAACATTTCTATAGTCATTTAAATTGCTGCTGTCTGTTCCTGAATGTCCCCAAACTGCCCCTGCTGGACGTCCCTTTGGCGTTATATAATCATATCCTGAGGTCTTTCCTATAAACTCATCCCAGCTTCTTACATCAACTAATCTGCTTCCAATCTTGTCTGCTAAAATTTCCTTAGCTTCGGGCAAATCAATAATATATCCCTTATAAACAGGAACTGTTGCACCAAAGGAAGCTACAGGCACCTTTGGATTTGAAGTTTTCTCCATTTCATATCCTGCACTTCGCCATTTTGCTGTTCCACCATTCAGTACTCTAACGTCCTTTACCCCCATATATTTTAATATAGCTGCTACTCTGTAAGCTGGCATTCCATCTGCCCCATATAATACTACAGTTGTCTCAGTTGTTATACCGTTATTTTCAGCAAATTTTTGAAGTCTGTCATCGGAAAGACGATTCCAAAGTGGTCCTTCTTCTATTTCATCTGTATTTATATGAACTGCACCTTTTATATGTCCTACACTTAAATAATCCGGTGATTGTGTTTCATCTCCCCAGCTTACTTCAAATATCTTATACTCCTTACTAAAATATGTTTCTGGATTCTTACCATCAATTAAATCCTTAACCCATGATGCTGGTACTATCATTTGATAGTTCTCATATGCTTCCATTGGAAGACTTTCATCCTCTATCCATTTCTTAACATCATATTTATATAGTTTCTTATATCCCTTTTGTAATAAATAATCTATAACTTCATTTGCATCTTTTCCATTTGTATCATAAAGCACTACATTTTTTTCCTGAGTTATTCCCTTTACCTTTAAAGCTTCATCCAACCTAGCTTCCTTATTTTTATCCTCAACCTTTAGCCAGGCTGCTGAAAAATCTGTTGCACCCTTAATATGTCCACCTCTTTTTACATCATCAAGCTTCCATCCATTATAGGCATCATTTTCTCTTGTATCTACAGCAATCCAGTCACTTTGACCTAGTTTTTCCTGTAAATCCTTAGTACTTAATACTGTAATTCCCGATTCATCTTTTTTTGTTGCATCCTCACTTACATTTTTATTTCCTGAACATCGAACAAAAGACAGTGCAATAATACCTGCAATAAGGGTTATAATTATGACTTTAGTTATTCTTTTCATGCTAATCCCCCCTTCCGTGAAAATTTTAACATAAAAAGGAGTAACACTCAAATAGATATTTTGAATAAATATTTCATTTGTTATTCGAATATTTTATAATGCATAAAAATGCCAGACTTGTGACAGTGACAAAGTTAATTTTGTCACTGTCACAAGCCTGGCATCTATATCTTTTTTTACTTCCTCTGATTACGAGTCTTAACGTCAAATATTACAGCAGCTACAAGTACTGCGCCTCTAATTATATATTGATAGGAAATTCCGACACCCATAAGATTCATTCCATTTATTAAGGATGCCATAACCAGTGCTCCAATTATTGAGCCAGTTACCTTTCCTACTCCGCCGGCTGAAGATACACCACCTACATATGCAGCAGCTATTGCGTCCAACTCAAAAGCCGTTCCTGCAGTAGTTGTGGCCGACTGAAGACGTGCAGTAAATAAAATTCCAGAAAGAGCAGCCATCATACTCATTGATGCAAAAACTATATAGGTTACCTTGTTCACATTAATACCACTAAGCTTGGCTGCCTCAGGATTTCCTCCAACTGCATAAATATGCCTGCCAAGTACAGTTTTCGTAGTAATGAAGCTATATATTGCAACTACAACTATAACTATAATAATTGTCCATGAAAGACCGTTATATCCAGCTAATATCCAAGTTATATATGCTATAATCAATGAAACGAAAATTAATTTAAAAATAAATATATTAACAGACAGGGTTTCAAAGTTATACTTGAGTTTGTTTTTTCTAGCATTTATCGCACTCAAAATGTATAATCCAATAGCTACAATTCCTAATATAAGTGTTAAAAAATGAACTCCAGGAATTTTTAATATATCAGGAATATAGCTATTTCCAATGTCATTAAATGTCCTGTTAGAAATTACAATTGTACCAGAACCCTCAGTTACCAAAAGCAGTGCACCTCTGAAAACAAGCATGCCGGCAAGGGTTACAACAAAGGAAGGTATTCCCATCTTTGCTACTAGGAAACCGTTAGCAATTCCTATCACAGTACCTAATGCTAAAACAATCAAAATAGCAATAATTACAGGCAATCCAAGCCTTGTTAACAAAATTGCTGCCACTGCTCCTAAGAATCCCGCAACAAAGCCTACTGATAAATCTATATGTCTTATTACAAGAATCAGTGTCATTCCCACTGCAAGCACTGCAATGTAACCTGTTTGATTAATCAGGTTGCTTATATTTCTAGATGAAAGGAATAAGCCACCAGTAGCAAATGTGAAAATTAACATAATAGCAACGAGGGCTATATACATTCCATACTCACGAATATTTTGTTTTATTAAATGTTTAATTTCTTGATAAAATCCCATAATAAAGCCTCCTAATCAGTTGCCAGTTTCATAATTTTTTCCTGTGTTGCCTCTGCTTGAGAAAGTTCACCTACCATTCTCCCTCCAGACATTACATATATTCTGTCACTCATTCCAAGTATTTCTGGCAGTTCAGAGGAAATCATTATAATGCTCATACCTTGATATACAAGCTCATTCATTATTGTATATATTTCAAATTTTGCTCCAACGTCAATTCCTCTTGTAGGTTCATCTAAAATAAGTACCTTTGGTTTTACAAACAACCATTTTCCTAGTGAAACCTTTTGTTGATTACCACCGCTTAAATTGCCTACCTTCTGCTCTACACTAGGAGCTTTAATATTTAAAGAATCTTTATATTCATTTGTAACCTTTATTTCTTCATTTTTATTTAATATGCTATTAGTAGATAGTTCTTTTAAATTAGCAATAGTTATATTTGATTTAATATCATCAATAAGTATTAATCCATTTCCCTTCCTATCCTCTGTAACATAGGAAATTCCTGCCTTTATTGCATCATTGGGATTGTGAAGGGCATGCTTCTTACCTTCCACATACAAATCACCCTTAATGTCATAATTACTTGCATTGCCGAAAATACTATGTGCAAGCTCTGTTCTTCCTGCCCCCATAAGTCCTGCAATCCCTATAATTTCGCCTTTTCTGACATTAAACTCAACATTCTTTAATATTTCTCTTCCAACACTAGGATTATACGCACTCCAACCCTTTATCTCAAGTATCTTTTCCTTTACTTCCTTTTTTGTCCTCTTAGGATAAATATCGTTAATTTCGCGGCCAACCATATCCTTAATAATTTTACCCTCAGAAATCATTTCTTTGGAGGTATCTATAGTACTAATAGTTTTTCCATCTCGAAGTACTGTTACAGAGTCTGCAATTGCTATAACTTCCTTAAGTTTATGAGAAATTAAAATACAAGTCACACCCTGGTTCTTAATTTCTCTTAATAGCTCTAACAGATTTTCACTATCATTCTCATTAAGAGCTGCTGTAGGCTCATCAAGTATAAGAAGACTTATATTCTTACTTAATGCTTTGGCTATCTCTACCAGCTGCTGTCTACCAACACCTAAATCCTTTACCTTAGTGGTAGGATTAATATTAAGCTTTACTTTCTCAACCATTTCAGTTGCTTTATTAATTGTTTCATTCCAGTCAATTAATCTACCCTTTTTTATTTCATGTCCTAAAAATATATTCTCATAAACAGTCATCTCAGGGACAAGTGCCAGCTCTTGATATATAGTTGCAATACCTACTTTTTCGCTGTCTCTTATACTAGAAAATTTCTGTATTTCTCCGTTAAAAATAATGTCTCCTGCATATTCACCATTTGGATAAACTCCACTAAGTATTTTCATAAGTGTAGATTTACCAGAGCCATTTTCTCCTACAAGGCAATGAATTTCTCCGCTTTTAACTTGAAAATTAACATTATCTAAAGCCTTAACTCCTGGAAATAATTTGGTGATATTTTTCATTTCTAATATATATTTACTCATAGTAAAGATCGCTCCTCAATAAGACATTCATGAATTTATTGTGAAATCAATTGTATATTATACAAATGAATAGTGATAGAATAAACTACCACTATCCATTCATTGAAAGTCCTAATTAGTACTCTTACTTAAGTCCAGTAAAATCTCCTGCTGGATAATAGCCTGAATCGATTAATGAAGCTTTTACATTTTCTTGATTAACAACAATTACTTCTGTCTGCTTAGCTTTTACATCAATCTTGCCATTATTGTAGGATCCTGTTGTTTCTGGTGTCTTACCATCTAATATGGAAATTGCCATATTGATTGAATCCTTAACAATAGTTCTAACATCCTTAAATACAGTCATAGACTGTTTTCCATCAATTATATATTGAACTGAAGCCTTCTCAGCGTCCTGACCAGTTACCTTATAGCTTGTAACAGCACTATCTGCCTTAAATGCATCTGCAATAGCACGTGCTGTTCCATCATTTGGAGCTAAAATAAATACATTTCCCTTATCAGCAGCAGTTGCATTTGTTAAGTGAGCCTCTGCCTTGTTCTTAGCTTCATTGAAATCCCAGTTTGTAGTTATTTGTCCAATTATCTTACCCATTTCTTCACGTGAAAGCTTTGCTTTTCCCTGTAATGCAACAGCTTCACTTGAATTCTTAATAACAAATGTTCCATCTGCAATCTTTGGCTGTAATACATTCCATGCACCTTCAAAGAATAGGAAAGCGTTGTTATCTGAAGCTGCACCGGCATATAAGTATAATGGATTGCCTGTACCAGTTGCTTGATCAACAAGATATTTTGCCTGTGCTTCACCTACAGCTACGCTGTCAAAGGTTACATAGTAGTCAACTGCGTCGGTATTGGTAATCAATCTGTCATAGGAAATTACCTTTATACCCTCTTTTTTTGCTGCTTCAGCTGCTGCTGCTGCTGCTGCACCATCCTGTGGAGTGATTATTAATACTTTTATGCCCCTTGCAATCAAAGCATCAACATTTTCCTTTTCCTTAGCTGATGAACCCTGGCTAAACAGTATTTCTACAGAGTATTTACTGTCCTTAAGTGCATCCTTAAATCTTGCCTCATCCTGAACCCATCTTGGCTCGTCCTTTGTTGGCAATACTATACCAATACTTACATTTCCAGCTTTCTTACTGCATGCGGCAAGTCCTAAAACTACTAAAACCAATACTAACAAAGTAATAATTTTTTTCATTTTTTACCCCCCTTTTTTTGTTGTGCTAAAATATGCTTTAACTATTTTGCTACACAACTTGTAATAATAATGATATATTTAAATTATTAGCTTGTCACTGTAGCATTTTATTGAGTTTTAGGATTAATTAGCTATATTATTAATTTAAATAATCAACCAGTAATATTTTACAGTAAAAAAATACAGTCTGATAGAATTTTTCCTATACAGACTGTATTTTTTATTTTCTATAAACCTCTTCTTTCAAATGAAAACCATCTTGAAATATAGTTTTATCCATATTATCCTTATTAACAACTATTGGATCCAATACAAAATAGCGCACATTGTATTTCCCATCAGATATATAATTATCAATATCAAGTTCTTCATTTTTCGCTAGTCTTATTGCCATTTCTATTGCCGCATCTGCAAGCTTTTCTATTGGTTTGTATATTGTCATAAGCTGTGTACCCTCTACTATCCTCTGACATGCTAGTAAATCCGCATCCTGGCCGGTTACAATAACTTTTCTGGTAAGTCTGTGTTCAGATAATGCCTCGATAACACCTTCTGCCAAACTATCATTACCTGCAATAACCCCGCTAATATTAATTTTTTTCTCCAGCAATTCATCTACAACCTTAAAAGCATATTCCTTTAGCCAGTTCGGTGCCCATTCCTCCCCAATAATATTTATCTTACCATTAAGTACAAGTGGGGACAGTATTTTATCATAGCCCTCTTTAATCATTTTTGTATTATTATCATTTTTTGCACCATTTATAATGAGCAGATTTCCCGATTTCATTGTGTCTGATATTGCCTTGCCCATGAACTCACCAACCTTTACGTTATCAAAGGTTATATAAAGATCAACATTTGAATTCAAAACAAGCCTATCATAAGAAATAACTGGTACGCCCTGTTTTTTTGCCATTCCTACCGCTGCTGAAGCTTTATTATAATCATTGGGTACTATTATAAGTACATCAATATTTTGCTGCAAAAGATATTTAACCTGTTCCAGCTGGTCCTTGTCATCATTATTAGCATTTTGAACAATAATATCCACACCCAGCTCCCTTGCCTTTGCCATTAAAATATCCCTATCCCTGATCCATCTCTCTTCCTTTAAAGTTCCAAGAGAAAAGCCAATTTTTATTTTTTCCTTCCCTCCAATAGTTGGCTGGTTAGTTTGAAATTCAAATGTGTCAGACTTATTTAAATCTTTTATAATAAAAAAAACTATAACAAAAAATACAAGAAAAAGTATTGTAATAACAACGTTTTTAAATATCTTATCCTTAACCAATATAATCACCTCTCAATTTTTTAGATGATCTATATTCAGTCGGAGTCATTCCTGTTATCTTCTTAAATGCTTTTGCATAATAATTCGGGTCGTTATAACCAATTTTCTGACATATTTCCTTAATGCTTATATTGTGGTTAGCCAGAAGCTCAATGGATTTTTCTATTCTAAGCTCAGTTAAATAATCTGTAAAGCTTTTACCTGTTTCATCCTTGAAAATTTTACTTAAATAATGATAGCTTAGATTTACATTTTTCGCTGCATCATTAAGGGAAATATCTAAAAAGTAATTATTATTTAGATATTTTAATGCATTTGAAACAATGTCATCAATGCCATTTTCCCTATGCTTTTGTATTTCATCAACCAGTTCATTAATGTAATGCATAAAATGAGTTCTAAGTTCATCTTTATTATTTAACTTTAAAATGCTTAAAATATATTTCTGCTTCAGTTCATTGATACCATTTAAACTATAGGGCATGGCTTTTTCAGTTGTAAAGGACAAATCTATAAGCTTCGATTTTATTCTGTCAATTTCTTCACCATAAGTACTTATTAACCAAATATATATGTCCTTGAAAGCTTCTCTTGCCTCTTTAATATTACCTGCAAGGATACTGTTTAAAAATGCATTCTCCTTATTTTGAGGATAGGTATCAATAATATTGTTCAAAGGTACAATGTCTTCAAAATGCATAACCAATTGGCCACATGGCGTGGAAGCAGCTATATAAGCCTCATTATAGGATTTGCTAAAATTTTCCACCTCATACTTTCTTCCGATACCTATTTTATAGTTTAAATTCGTTATCCTATTAATTTTTTCTGTAACCTTTTTTCCAAACTCAATAGATTTGTTTCTTACTTTGTAGCTATCATCTTCCCCTGTGACAGGAATAAATGCTATTATTCTATCGGATAGCGGATTTCCAATAAGACAGGGGCACAGACATTTTAGTTTAATTTTAAAAAGTTCATAGAAGTTTTGCTTTTCATAACTTAATTTCAAACTATTTTCTTTTTCATCTGATGAAACTCCTTCAAACAAAACTGTCAAAGCATAACCTTGCTTTAAGCTCATATTGAAAATATTTTCATAAAATTTAACTTCCCCTACTCCACCAACATTAAACAGTTTATCAGAAACAAACTGTCCCTCGAGAAATGGAAGTATATTGTTTATTCTTTCTGTTAACTCAACCTCCTTCATTAAATTAACTCTCTTTTTGCTTATAGCTACACTAATATTGTTTAGGGTTT
>JBEQBT010000006.1:0-33438 GCA_041639705.1 Clostridiaceae bacterium
TCCTTTGTATTTAATGCGGTTGGCGAACCTGCATTTATTTTATCAAAGGAGGTTATTTTTTTCCACTCATAGCTAAAAGCCTTTTGGAACCACGGGCATAGCCCGTGGTATTCGTTACACAATAATAAAAAACGGGTGGAGTTCCACCCGATTTTTATTTACTGCCCCATATCTGCTGCATTTCATCACAGCTTCTAAGCAAATCATCCAGTTTACCCTGAGCTGTAATATATCCATCCTTTAACACTATAATATTGTCTGCATTTTTGAGAGCAGTTCTTCTATTTGATACTACAATACATGTAGCTTTGGAATTTTCAAATATTCTATTCCAGAGGGTATTTTCTGTATCCACATCCAATGCGCTTGATATATCGTCAAATACAAGTAAATCGGTATCCCTTACAAACATACGAGCTGCTGCAACTCTTTGTACTTGACCTCCGGACAGTTTTACACCTCTTGGACCAACAAAAGTATCAAGTCCATTTTCAAAGGTTTCTACATCCTGTTCAAGTACACCTGAATTTATAGCAGCCTGTAGATTAACCTCATCCTCAGAGAGTCCTAGCAGCAGGTTGTTACGAACAGTGTCACTGAATAAATGTGGTAATTGTGGAGTATAGGACACCCTTGGAGGGGTTAGAAAGTCTCCAGGGTTATCTATAATATTTCCATTCCAGTATATGGTTCCAGAGGTTTTAGGTAATTGTCCAAGTAAGGTGCGTAATAATGTTGTCTTACCCGAACCAATTCTACCTGTTATGACTGTAAAGGAACCTTTATTTACACTAAAACTGACATTCTTTGTACCGCCACCTGACTCAGGGTAAACATAGGTTAGATTTTTTACATTAAGACTTTCCAATATATCTCCATTAGTCTTTGGTGAATACTTTGGTTTATGCAGCTTCCCATTCAGGTAGAGTTTATGGTGGTTAACTAATACCTTATCAGGTACACCCTGAAGTATAGTCCTTAATCTCTCGAATGCAACCTTTGCCTGTTGAAACTGGGCTATAAAATAGCCAAAGAAATGGGTGAAATCAGCCACAAATGCAAGGTAATATACAAATAATGAGAAATCACCAACAGTAAAACTGCCAGCTTTCATGGACTGAGCACTCAGTAGAAGTATTAAGCCTGTGCCAAGGTTTACAGTATTAAAAAATATTGAATCTAACAGCTGTGTAAACAGACTGTCCTTAAGCATAAGCTTATGCCTTGTATTGTTTAATTTTTTAAAATGCCGGGTAACATGCTCCTCTGCAGCAGCCAACTGAACAGCCTGAACAGAACCAAAAATCTCTCCAAGTGTTCCTGTAACTTTTGCTGTAGCTTCCCTACTTGCTCTTCTATATTTCTGGACTCTTTTACTAGCCTTATGGGCAAGGGCTACTACAACCACAAGTGGAGTAAATACAAATAGAGTTATTTTAAAATTTATATTCATGAGTATTAAAACTGCTCCAAGTGCAAAGGCTGTAGTACCTACTATATCTAATATCCAGTCAACTGCGTTCTCAATGGTCTCTCCATCATCCTTAAAGTTGTTTATAACCTCTCCAGAGGATGTGGAAATTGATTGGGCACCAGGACGCTTAAGTATATGGTCTAAAAGATTTCGCCTTATAAGTCCGCTTATTGAAAAACGAAAGAGAATATCCAGCCTAAAGCCTATAATTATAGATAGTGATCGCAATAATGCAGTAACAACCACAAGAGCAACAAGCCCCCATATTCCTATACCTATTTGGGCATCACCGCTTAATGTATTAAAAAACTCCCTTGTTATTAGTCCTGGAATAAGTGGAGAAGCATGGATTATTGTCCATGCAATACAACTTGTAAAAAAGAGCCATGGTCTATATAAAATTATCTGCCACACTAACTGAACTGTAGACATGCTTGACCTTTGTTTTGTTGTATAGCTTTTATTAATTGAGTATTCCTGATTCATACAAGCACCTCCTCTAGTCCATACTTAAGCAGCTGGTGGAAACGTGAGTTTAAATCCACTGCTAAGGCTTCTCTATCGCCGTATTCCAATACGCTGCCATTATCAAGTATTAATATTTCATCTGCACGCTGAACAGTGCCTAATCTATGGGCGATCATTATACATGTACGGTTAGTTAAAAGCTTGCTTATTGCATTTTCCATGAGCTGTTCTGTAATTGGGTCAAGTCTTGAGGATGCTTCATCAAGTATTACAAGATCAGGATTCCTTAAGAATACTCTGACAAATGCCATAAGTTGTGCTTCTCCTGCAGATAAACCTCCACCATTTGCATCAAGCATGGTATCCAGGCCATCACCCAGTTTTTTAAACCACACAGTTAGCCCCATGGCATCAATAGCACTAAGAATATTTTCATCACTTATATCTGGATTGAAAAAACTTAAATTATCCCTTACAGTTGCATGAAAAAGCTGAACATCCTGTGTAACATAGGCTATTCTATTTCTTAAATCCTTTAAGTTTAAGGAATCAAGTCTTTGACCTTCAAGCTTTACAACTCCCTGAGTAGGATCATAAAGTCTTACTATAAGTCTTGCAAGAGTAGTTTTACCACTTCCTGTACGCCCAAGGAGTCCAAGAGTATTTCCAGGCATAAGCTTAAAGGAAACATTGTTTAATACAGGTGTATCAGCATCATATTCAAAATTAAGGTTTTCAACTTCCACAAATAAAGGACCTTTCTTAATAATAGTTTCATTGCCATCTATAAGCTTTGACTGTAAGCTAAATAGTTCCTCAATACGAATAATACTTGCACCAGCCTTTTGTAACTCCTCAAGTTGTGTTCTTATTTGTTCTATTGGTCTGCTCATGAGGTCAGTATAATTAATTATGAGATAAACAGTTCCCATTGATATAATTCCCTTCTGCCACAAATAACCTCCTATACCAAACGCAACTGAATATCCAAGTGCAAACATACTAAGGGTAGTTGTCCACATGAGACAGTACATCATTGAGGCTTTCTTTCTTATTGGATACCATTCCCTTAAGAATTGAAAAAATCTGTACATTACATAGGAAACAGCTCCGCAGGATTTTGTATCCTCAGTGCTAGTAATTTGTTCTCCTATGAATCCAAAAAACTTTGCTTCAACCTCCCTTGCCTTTACCCAATTGGGAACTGCAAAGGATTCAATTTTCCATAGTATTATAATTGCAATAACTGCGAATATGGACAATCCAAGACCTATTCTCCAGTCCTCTCTAAACAAAAGGATAATTATACCGGCAAGCAGTATCATATTATTAAATACATTCAAAAAAAGCTTTGAGAAGAAGTTAAATAGTGCAGTTACATCACTATCAAGTCTTTCAATTAATTCTCCAGGTTGATGAGATTTATGAAAGGACATATCTAGATGAAGACAATGTCTAACTAAATCAGCTCGTAGAGAGTTGGTGGTTGCCCAGCCCACATTTTGACTTACATAGGTGGATGCAATTACAATTAACTGCTGTAATACTGCTGCACCAATAAATATTAGAGCTGCTATAGTCAAGGAACGTGATGAATCTCCATTCTCAGCCATATCTATGAACCGACCCAGGATTTGTGGATTTAATAGGCTAATGCCAACACTTATACCTAAAAGCATTGCAAGTATAATAATTTGTGGTAGTTGAGGTTTAAGATATTTAGAAAATAAATTAAAATATTTTTTTGATGGGAATTTCATATCAGTACCTCCTTAAGCAATAAGGGACTGAAAAGAACAAAAGTTCATTACAGTCCCTTGATAATTTTGTTTAATATTACTAATAAAAAGCATTAAAAAAGCCGTAAAGCTGTTTGCTTACGGCAAATTTACCTATTAACAAAATATTAAAGGTGAAATGCAAGCTACTGCTCCTAACAATATCTAAAAGAAGCAACAGAAAGAAATGGGTACGCCTATTACGTAATCCATTACCTGAATAAAGACTTCTTTTAGAACAATATTCAATTACATTGAATAGTTAGGGCTTATGCTTCTATTTCTCATTTTTAGTTCTCCTCATCTTTAATAAATTATTTTTACATTTACATATATACCATGATTTGCTAGGTAATGTCAATATAAAAATATATGCTATACATTGAACTACCTTAAAGTAGAATATTCCACTAATAAGGATATTAAGGAAATAATATAATAATTACACCTCAAAAGAAGAATACTAATAAACAAAATAGAAACAGAGGTGATATTATGGATAATAATAGGGCAAAAGAGATATTAAATCAAACAAAGGAAAATATACAGGTGCTTTATAATGGCTCCCCAGTGTGGATTGAGGATGTAAACAGTAATAACATTGCGGAGGTTACAGACCTTAATAATCATGAAATGAGTGAAGCACCAGTGAATAAGCTTGTAGAGGTAAATCCAATAAAAAAATTCTAATTTTATGTTAGCAAGAAGACCAGATATAATATCTGGTCTTTTGATTTACTACATTTAATAGTAGTTAACAAAAAATTCATCTAGATATAGTAAGTAGTTTGTTGACAGTTTAATATGTAGATATAAAATAAACATATGGATATATAGGGATTAAATACTATTTTCATTATATATTTCATAATCCAGCATAGTTGAGCAATACATGAATGGAGGAAAATTTATGAAAAAAAGGGTAATTATCTATTTGTTAATTGGAGTAGTGGTATTTGGAGGAATATTTTTTATAATTAGCTCTGGTAAAAGTAGAAGGCTTACTGAGGTTAAGACCACAACTGTAAGCACCGGCGATATTAATGCATATCTATCAACTACTGCCACAGTTAAGTCCCAGAATAGCAAGGAATATTATGGACTCCAGGCGAAGGTGAAAGGAATTAATGTTAAGGTTGGTGATAGGGTTTCTAAAGGTGAAACCTTAATTACCTATGAAACTCAAGATTTAGCAACAGCAGTTAAACAGGCACAGCTCCAGTACGATAATGCTATTTTACAAAAGAGAGATTTAGTAAACCAAAACAATTCGATAAAGAGTAAAATATCTGATTTGGATAGACAAATAAACACATTGCAAACAAGTAATAATCCCCAGGATATTTCAAAGCTTGAAGCATTGAAGCAGCAGAGAAATACCCTTCAACCTATTTCTGATGAAAAATTAAAGCAATCTGATAATGCTGTAGCTCTTGCAAAAATTTCACTTGATTCTACAAAACAGAAGTTGGTTGAGAACAAGGGCTCAATTACTGCCGAAAATGATGGGGTAGTTACACTTGTAGAAGCAACCCTAGGAGCAGTTACAAATGGAATGCAGCCAGTGATTATAGTTCAGGATACTGAGAACCTACAAGCAGTTGCATCATTAGGTAAATATGATGCAAATAAGGTTAAACTTGGACAGGAAGTTATTATAAAGAGTGGAAACAATCAGTATAAGGGAGTTGTATCCTTTATTGATCCTGCTGCAACAAAGACTCTCTCAGCAGCAGGTGGAGAAACTACACTTGGAATAAGGATAGATATAATTGATAAAGCACCAGATTTAAGAATAGATTTTGATGTGGATGTTGATATACTACTTGGACAGGCAAAAAATGTATTAAAGGTTCCAGCTGAGTGTATTAGACCTGGTAAAGGAGATAAAAACTACCTTTATGTTGTAGAGAATGGAGTAGTTCGGGAAAGAGAGGTCCTTATAGGCCTACAATCAGACATGGAAGTTGAAATTAAGAGTGGTGTCAACGCTGGTGAAAAGGTAATACTAAATCCAAGTGCTTCCATCCGTGAGGGAGTAATAATCAAGGAAGCTGTGGAGGTTAGTAAATAATGATTGAGGTAAAGGATGTAGTTAAAATTTATCAAATGGGTGATACTCAATTGATAGCTTTAAACAATGTAAGCCTTAAGGTGGAAAAGGGAGAATTTACAGTAATTATGGGTCCCTCAGGTTCGGGAAAATCAACCCTTATGAATATACTAGGGTGCCTTGATAAAATGAATAGTGGTAAATATACTTTAAATAACAAGGATGTATCAGACCTTACAGATAATGAACTTGCATATATAAGGAACAAGGAACTAGGGTTTGTTTTCCAATCCTTTAATCTTATTCCTAGAATGACATTGCTTGAAAATGTGGAACTACCGATGGTATATGCAGGAATTCCTGGAAGAGAGAGAAGGGAGAAAGCACTATCAGCTCTTGAAAAAGTAGGCTTACTGGACAGAATAAAGCACATGCCAAATGAAATTTCTGGAGGACAAAAGCAAAGAGCTGCCATTGCAAGGGCAATAGTAAACAATCCATCTGTTATTATGGCAGATGAACCGACTGGAAATCTTGATACTAAATCCTCAGAGGATATTATGAAAATATTTCAAAGACTTAATAATGAGGGAGCAACTGTAATAATGGTCACCCATGAACAGGATATAGCACAGCATGCAAAAAGAGTTGTAAGGTTTAAGGATGGAGAGATAATACAAGATTATGAAGTTAAAAATAGAATCATATTGTAGGAGAGGGTAAATATGAATGTATTTGAAAATTTAAAAATGGCACTTGAAAGTATCAGGGCAAATAAAATGCGCTCTTTTCTAACTATGCTGGGTATAATAATAGGAATAAGTTCTGTTATAACTATAATATCCCTTGGACAAGGTGGCCAAAACACCATTACAAGTGAATTTCAAAAGCTAGGTTCTGCTACAATAAGTATAAAGGTGGATTCGACGAAAGCACAGACAACTGACTATATAACACTTGAGGATGTAAAGCAGATAAAGGAAAAGGTTGAAAGTGTAAAATATGCTTCTCCCTCAATATCAAAGCAGGGAACTGCAGTCTCGGAGAGGAAAGATAAGAGAGCTTTTATAACAGGAGGTACAACTGATCTAGCCTATACTGATAATGTAGAAATCCTTTATGGGAGGTTTTTTAATGAGAGAGAATATGAAGAAGGAAGAGCTGTAGCAGTATTGGACGAAACAGCAGCAAAGGCACTATTTGGGTACTCGGATGTGGTTGGTGAAAGCATAAAGCTTGGACCTAAAACATCTCCTAAAAAGGTTACTATCGTCGGAGTATCAAAGGGCTTTACAAATCCATTTGGTGGTGGTGGGGCAGAAAACATGCCTGTTTTTGTTAATGTACCTATTACATTTTTAAGCAATCTATATTCTGGAGATGTTACAATTGATTCCATAACTGCTGTTGCAACTACACAGGATAATGGAGAATCAGCAGGAAATGGAGCTAAAAATATACTTGAAGTCAGACACAACAATAGAGGAATGGAAATATACAAGGCAGAAAATGCATTAAAACAGCTTGATCAAATAAATAAGGTGCTTGGAATATTTACAGCTTTTATAGGAGCAGTTGCAGCAATTTCTTTGATTGTCGGAGGAATTGGAGTAATGAATATTATGCTTGTTTCTGTAACAGAAAGGACGAGAGAGATA
Source organism: Clostridiaceae bacterium (assembly GCA_041639705.1). Taxonomy (GTDB): domain Bacteria; phylum Bacillota; class Clostridia; order Clostridiales; family Caloramatoraceae; genus JARDZI01. Next base: position 7,432 of record JBEQBT010000006.1, read on the forward strand.
GGAATCAGAAAAGCTATAGGGGCAACTACATCTGCCATATTAATTCAATTTCTCATGGAATCCTTAATTATATCTCTTATAGGAGGTTTAATAGGCATGACACTCGGTATTGTAGGTGCAGAGTTGATTGGAAAAGTAGCAAATATTACCCCATCCGTTTCTATTTCCGTGATTATGGGAGCAATACTGTTTTCCTCAGCTGTTGGTATTTTTTTTGGCATATACCCTGCAAGAAAAGCAGCCAGGCTAGACCCAATAGATGCATTAAGATACGAATAAAAAAGCCATGTAAGAGTGGATCCGCTCTTACATGGCTTTTCATAAAAAGGGTTAAAAAACACATTTGTGTGGTTATGCGTCGTAACCATGCAAATGTCAGTAGTGGCCGATGCCCACATCGGCTTGGGGTATTTACTGCTTACATTATCCTTGCTAATAATGCTGGTATCATCTACATCGCTGACACCCTGTCGATGTGGGCATCGACCACTACAGTTCTATCATGATGTTGCATTCATTGCGACGTATTCTTCCTATTCTATAAAACTAAACACTTATTGTTTCTGTACTTCACTTAACAGTTTTTTAAATATATCCTTTACAGAGAGAATTTCCTTTATTCTATCAACATATTCCCCTGAAAAAATCAATGCTTTCTTAGGGTCTCCAGTCTTACATGCATTATTTAATGCATCCATAATGCAGAAGCTTTGGAAACATCTTTTTAAACAACCTATACAACTTTCAATTTCATGTACTTCTCCCTTTTCAATGGACTCTATGAATTGATTTCTAATTCCCTGGCCTGGCAAACCTACAGGGCTTTTAATCCTAACAACGTCCTCCCTGGTGGCTCTTATATAAAGCTCTTTAAATTCGTCAGAAGCATTTGATTCAATACTTGCTGCAAACCTTGTACCCATCTGAACTCCACTGGCACCAAGTCTAATTACCTCTGATATATCTTTACCATCAATTACTCCACCTGCACCAATTACAGGTATATTTACAGCATTACAAACCTCAGGAAGTACATCTCTCATTGACCTATTAGTACCAAGGTGCCCTCCTGCTTCCTTACCCTCAACTACCAGTGCAGAAGCCCCCAGCTTTTCTGCTATCGCTGCAAGCTTAGCAGAGGATACAATTGGAACAATAGGTACTCCACTCTCTTTACCCCATACAAACATATCCCTTGAAAATCCAGCTCCAGAAACTACAAGATCTATGCCTTCGCTAATTGCTGTTTTTACAAGATTTGCAAACTCTCTTACTGCAAATAGCACATTCACTCCTATTATACCTTTTGTCATTTCTCTTGCTTTGCGGATTTCCATCTTAAGCTCCTCAATGCTCATTCCAGTTCCTGCAATGATTCCAATTCCTCCCTCATTTGCTACTGCAGCTGCCAATCTAGAGGTCGATATACGAACTGCCATTCCTCCCTGGATTATAGGTACAGGTGCCACAAGCTTTCCGATTCTAAGTTCTTTTAATTCCATAGCAATACCTCACAATCTATATTAATAACTTGGTTTTAGTACCTGGTATTATATTTTAACTATATTGTATCATAGTATAATGATGTTAACAACTTAAGTATTTAAAATTTCTAATTTTCCTCTATACTAATATGTCGTTTTTGCTCACATCAGAGCATAATAAAGTAATGGCGTATTTTCAAATTTATATTTATAATAAACTTTAAGGAAATTATTAAAAAGTTTTATCGTTAAAAAAAGTTTACAATAAAATATTTAAGGGGGCTTTTTTTATGGAAAATATTAAGCTGGAGGATTTTACTAAATATAAATTTCTATCTAGTGCAGAATATTCACCTGATGGGAAGCATGTATGCTTTGTAGTACATAGCATGGATGTGGAGGAGAATAAGTATCTTTCAAACCTTTGGCTGTATGATGTAGAAGCTGGAAATTATTTTAAACTAACTGGTTTTAACAAGGAAAGCAGCTTTATTTGGCAGAAGGATTCAGAAAACATTCTATTCTCAGGCATGAGAAATGATAAGGATAAGGAGAAAAAGGAAACTAGAGAGGAGTTTACCCAGTTTTATAGGATAAACATAAATGGTGGCGAAGCTCAGGAAGCTTTCAGGGTACCGATGAATATAAGTTCAATCAAAGAAATTAATGAGTATACATATTTAATTTCAGCAGCATATAACCCAATGAAAAAGGAATTAAATTTACTATATGAAAAAGAAAAGGAGGACTTGGAGTAACTGGGGGATCCTATGGTGGTTTTATGACTAACTGGATTATTGGTCACACAGACAGATTTAAGGCGGCTGCTTCCCAGAGAAGTATCTCAAATTGGATATCAATGTTTGGAACAAGTGATATAGGGTATTATTTTGCAGAGGATCAAAATGGAGCTACACCCTGGAGAAATCATGAGAAACTATGGGAACACTCTCCATTAAAATATGCAGACAGGGTAAAAACTCCTACTTTATTTATTCATTCTGAAGAGGATTATCGCTGCTGGTTGGTGGAGGGAATACAGATGTTCACTGCATTAAAGTATAATGGAATTGAAGCAAGAATGTGCCTGTCTAAAGGAGAAAACCATGAATTAAGCAGAAGTGGAAAGCCAAAACATAGAATCAGAAGGTTAATAGAAATTACAGAGTGGTTTAATAAGCACTTAAAATAGCATTCAACAAGTCCCTGGAATTTCAACCAGGGACTTGTTATTAGGGTTAAGGGTATAAAGCTATATATGATATACTTAAATACAAATGAAGAATATTCTGGAGGAGAAGTATGAACTTATTTTATATAACCGATTCTGGATCTACAGAAAAGGATTTAAACAGCAGTCAGCAGCCAGTGTTTGTTTTTGGCGGATTACAGACTACTGAGGAAGGTTGTGGAAAGACCCTAAATGAATATCAAAAAATATTAAAGAAATATTTTAGAGGGAATATACCATTAGAGTTTGAGCTACATGTTGAAAATTTATTGGCTCCTAATGGCAAAGGTTTTTTTGAAGCCTGGGACAGGGAAAAAAGAAATAATCTGACATTTGAAATTATTGAAATGTGCTTTACTCTTAAAAACAGGGTAGCTTTATATGCAGTTGACAAAAATCAGTTAAAGGAATCAATAAAGGAAGGTAAGGAGAATCAAAGGAGTAGCATTCCCTATCTCTTATCCTATGAATATATGATTACATTTATAAACTGGTATATAAAAACTGGACTTCAAGGGTTTGAGAGGGGAATAGCTATATTAGAAAGAAGAGAAGAGTTTGAAAAAGAAATAAGAGCTATTACAAAATATAAAAAATATGATTCAAAAAGCCATGACTTAATAAAGCATTTAATTGAAATAAGCTATGCAATAGATTCAAAATATAACCCTATGATGCAAATAGCTGAGTTGGTTTGTTTTATTGCTAAGAAGCACTTTGAAATAGAACAGGGCTATAGAAAAAGTTATCCAGATGAGGCCAAAAACTTTTTCAAAGAAGGTTACTTAAAAATTCAAAGAATGATAATTAATAGTAATGACTTTGTGTTGGAACAAAAGAGTGATTTTTATAAGGAGGCTGATGAGATGAATTTAATAATTTAACTATGTTATAGCTTAATAAATCTATATTATATTGCATTTTTTTATAATTATTGGTAAATTTAAATTGTGGCAAGTATATTAAACAGTAATTTATAGGGGGGAAAGACAATGAAGGTTGCTATGTCTAAGTATCTAATTAATACAAAACCACTGCTGAGACAAATGGTTAGCAGACTTTCACAGTATTTTAAATATGTTTCCATCTTAGGAACTGATACTGTTGGAAAACAGTATGGAATTCAAAGGGGAAGTATAGGCTTAAGTGACTCGATGTGGGCAGAAAGGGGCTTTGTAGTAAGGGTTTACAATGGTAAGAATTATTCTGAATTCTCACTAAACAATATTTCTGAAGAAAACCTTGATGTATTAATAGACGAAATCCATACAGGGGTACAAGAGACAGTATCAAAGCTATCCACATCAAATACTGGTGCAAGCATTTACCCAGTTATTGTTGAAGAAGAGATTAAAGGAAGCTATTTTGGGGAGGTTAGAATACCTCCGGAGGATGTAAGTGCAGAAGAGAAAATAAAGAAAATGACTGAAATTAAGGATAATGCATTTGCATATTCAAACCTCCTGGCAAATTTTATTGTTAACTATGAAGAAGTTCATATATCAAAAATATTTATATCAAACAAGAAGGAGCTGGAGCAGTCATATATATGGAGCCAAGGTATGACAATACCTGTGGTTAGAAGGGATAAAAATACAAAGTATTCCTATATGTCATTCTCAGGGCTTAAGGGAGTTGAAATATTTGACGAAATGGAAAATTCCTATATAGAAGCTATAGATAAAGCAGTTAAGCTATTAGATGCAAAACGCGCCATTCCAGGAGAATACGAGGTTATATGTTCTCCAGAAATATCAGGTTTAATAGCCCATGAAGCATTTGGTCATGGAGTAGAAATGGACATGTTCGTTAAAAACAGGGCTAAGGCTGTTGAATACCTGGGATTGAGGGTTGCATCAGATTTAGTTGTAATGCATGATGGAGCATTAGTAGAGCCTAGGGACGTGTCATCCTACTATTTTGATGATGAGGGAGTTCTAGCATCTGATACTATTATTATAAATAAAGGAATTTTACAGACTGGTATTTCAGATACGCTTTCAGCATTAAAGCTTGGAACAAAACCTACAGGAAACGGTAAAAGAGAGTCATTTGAAAGAAAGGCATATGCGAGAATGACTAATACTTTTTTTGCCCCAGGAAAGGACAAGTTAGAGGACATGATAGCCTCAATAAAACATGGATATCTGATTGATGGCATGATGAGTGGTATGGAGGATCCAAAAAATTGGGGTATTCAATGTGTGGCTTCCATGGGTAAAGAGATAAGAGATGGTAAGTTTACAGGTGAAATTGTTTCTCCAGTGATAATGGTAGGATATGTGCCCGATTTATTAAATTCCATTTCAATGGTATCCGAAGAGCTTGTAGTATCTGGTTCAGGAGCTTGTGGAAAAGGATACAAGGAATATGTAAAGGTATCAAATGGCGGTCCATATATTAAAACAAGAGTGAGGTTAGGATAATGTTAGATTTGATTAAGAAGGTTCTATCGAACTGTAAGGATTTAGATGGATGGAAGATTGTAGAAAAAACGATAAAGTCTAATGAACTTTTCTTTATAAAAAAAGACCTGGATATGAATCGTGTGAAGGATGTGCACTACTTTACCATAACTACATATAAGGATTTTGAAGAAAAGGAACTTAAGTATAAGGGTTCGTCAAGTACCAATATCCACCCAACAATGAACCCATCAGAAATTAAGGCTGCTGTAGAGAGTGCAGCATTCGGGGCTAAGTTTATTAAGAACCCATATTATCCACTTGTAAAACCAACTAAAGTGGTTCAACCTGAATTAAAAAGCAATTTTTCAGAAAAAGCCATGGTTGAATGGCTCCCACAAATAACAGATGCAATATTCTGTGGTGATGAATATAAAAAGGGTTGGATAAACTCAGCAGAATTATTTATAAATAAAGTGGACACAAGAATTGTAAATTCTGAAGGTGTTGATGCTTCATATAATAATTATACAGGGGAACTTGAATTCATTACTAATTGGAAGGAGAAATCAGAGGAAATTGAATTATACAAGGATATAAAATTTGCAAATTTCGATTCTGAATGGTTTATGCAAAATGTTGAGGAAATGCTTTCAATTAGCATGGGAAGAGCAAAGGCAATGCCAATGCCAAACTTAGGAAAGCACACTGTGCTTTTAACTGGTGAAGGGGCAAGAGGTCTTTTAGACTTTTATAATACACAGGCAAATGCTAAGTTGGTTTTCGAAGGGATTTCCACTGCAAAAATAGGAGAAAGCATACAAGGAGAGAATATAGTAGGTGATACCATAAACATGAAGCTTGACCCATTTATACAAAATTCTTCAGAATCTGCATCATATGATAATGATGGTCTTCCATTATCCACTGTAGACTTGATCCAAAATGGAGTGTTAAAGAATTATTGGGGGAGTATGCAATATTCACACTATATGGATATTAAACCTACAGGAAGCATCAAAAACATTGTTGTGGAGGGTGGAAGAAAGTCCCTTGCAGCATTTAAGACTGAGCCATACTTAGAACTTATATCCTTCTCAAACTTCCAGATGGATCCATTCACAGGAGACTTTGGAGGGGAAGTTAGGCTTGGCTGGTACTTTGATGGTGAAAAAACCATTCCAGTAACAGGAGGGGCAGTTACAGGTAATATTAAGGATGTACAGCATGAAATGTATTTATCCAAAGAGCTTCAAGTAGACAATGATTTCATTGGACCAAGAACAATACAAATATTTAATGTTTCAGTATCTGGGAAAGAATAAGTAAAACATAAAAGAAGTGACTGTGAATTTTATTTCCGGTCCCTTTATTAATGAATTCTTTGTAGAAAAAAGGATTTTTATCAACAATATAGAACTTATAAATTAGAATAAATTTTAATTGGAGGTGTTTTTATGAAGTCACTAAAAGGAACAAGAACAGCAGAAAATCTTATGAAGGCTTTTGCAGGAGAATCCCAGGCAAGAAATAGATATACATATTATGCATCTGCTGCTAAAAAAGAAGGATTTATTCAGATTTCAAATCTCTTTACTGAGACTGCTGAAAATGAGAAAGAACATGCAAAAAGGTTTTTTAAATTCTTAAATGAAAGCTTAAATGGTGAAAACGTAGAAATAACTGCCGACTTCCCAGTTGGACTGGGAGACACTAAGGCTAATCTTCTTTCAGCTGCAAAGGGTGAGAATGAAGAGTGGTCAAGCCTATATCCTAATTTTGCAAAAGTAGCTGAAGAAGAGGGCTTCCAGGCAATTGCAACTGCATTTAGAAAAATTGCTGAGGTGGAAAAGCATCATGAGGAAAGATACAGAAAGTTGCTTAGCAATTTGGAAAATGATGCAGTTTTCAAAAAAGAAAATATAGTTATGTGGAAATGTAACAATTGCGGGTACATTCATGTAGGTACAAGCGCCCCAGAATCCTGTCCAGCATGTCAACATCCACAGGGATACTTTGAAGTGTTTGTTGAGACATATTAATTATTATTGTGAAAATTGATAAAATGCTCCATCTTTTATAGGATGGAGCATTTTTAATATTCTTGAAACCTTTCCAACAGAAAAGGACTTAGATGTGCAAAGTATTAGCCTTCTTTTTTCACCAGTTAAAGAGTATTTATATATTATATGAAATCATAATTATCTAAAAATTTAAAAATATTTGAGTATTTTTTGACGATTAGTAGAAAAATATTAAAAGAAATGTTAAGTTATAATTAACATTACCTTAACCAAAACATGTAGGAACATAATATGCAATCAAAATATAATAAGTTTGTAAGATAAAATTGAATTGAAACGAGAGGAGAAATAAAGATGAGAAATTTAAAGAAAGTCTTTTTAACAGCTGTAGTAGGAATTATTACATTATCAACAGCTGCATGCTCAGCAGGTGGCGGAGGAACAAAACAATCACTAACTGGTACTATTAAAGCAGATGGTTCAAGCACAGTAGGACCAATAACACAGGCTGTGGCAGAAGAATTTAATAAAGAATATAAAGATGTTAATACAACAGTTGGTATTTCTGGAACAGGTGGGGGATTTAAAAAGTTTGTAGTTGGTGAAATAGATATAGCAGATGCATCAAGAAAAGCAAAGCAAGCAGAAATAGATCAGGCAAAGGCAAATGGCATAGAAATGACAGAGTTTGAAGTAGCATATGATGGAATTGCAGTTGTTGTTAATAAGGAAAACACATGGGCAGCTGATATGACAAAAGATGAGTTAAAGAAAATGTGGCAGCTGGGTTCAACAGTTAAGCTTTGGAGTGATATAAGACCAGAATGGCCAAGGTCACCAATTAAGTTCTACAGCCCAGGAACAGACTCAGGTACATTTGAATACTTTACAGAAGCAATAAATGATAAAGCAAAGGAAATAAGACAGGATGGACTTACAACAAGTGAAGATGACAATGTATTAGTTACAGGTGTATCAGGAGACAAATATGCCATTGGATATTTTGGTCTTGCATACTTTGAAGAAAATGCTGACAAACTAAATATAGTTAAAGTTAACGGGGTAACTCCATCAGTTGAAACAGTGTTAGACAAAACATATAAACCACTTTCAAGACCACTGTATATATATGTAAATAATAAATCCTTGGCAAGAGAAGAAGTAAAAACCTTTGTAAAGTATTATCTTGAAAATGTTAAGGCACTAGTAAGCGACGTAGGATATATTCCACTTGAAGATGCAAAATATACTGAAGCATTAAGCAAGTTAAAATAAATAAGTATATTGGAAAGGCACCTAAGCTAGGTGCCTATTGCCATGTATACATATTAAGGAGGCCTTGAAATGAATAAAATTGAGTTTAAGAGTAAAGCAAAAACACAGAAAAGAGAAAAGATTGTTCGGAAAGTTTTAATAGCTCTAGGTGTTATATCAATATTAACAACACTAGGAATTATTTTCTCTTTATTTGAAGAAACAATAGTTTTCTTTAAGGAAGTTTCTATTGTGGAGTTTCTTTTAGGAACAAAATGGACTCCACTTTTAACTCCTAGACATTTTGGAGTACTTCCTCTAGTGATGGGCACTCTTTTAATAGTAATTATTTCTTCGATAATATCCATCCCAATCGGACTTGGAAGTGCAATCTATTTAAGTGAATATGCTCCTAAGAAAGTAAGAAAAATTTTGAAACCTATGCTGGAAATATTATCTGGAATTCCTTCCATAGTATATGGTTATTTTGCATTAACAGCAATTACACCAATAATAAGAAGCATTTTCCCCAATGCTGGAGTATTCAATGCATTAAGTGCAGGTATTGCAGTAGGAATTATGACAATACCCATGGTCTCATCCCTAAGCGAGGATGCAATGATGGCAGTTCCTGATTCCCTAAGGCAGGGAGCATATGGACTTGGTGCCACAAGACTTGAGGTATCAACTCAAATTGTTGTTCCTGCAGCCTTTTCCAGTATAATGGCTTCATTTATACTTGCAATATCAAGGGCTATCGGAGAAACAATGATTGTGGCTATGGCTGCAGGTTCAACTCCCAAAATGACATTGAACCCTCTTGAAAGTGTTCAGACAATGACTGGATATATTGTTCAAATAAGCATGGGAGACGTTCCATACGGAACACTGGAACATAAGACTCTTTATGCAGTAGCTGCATTGCTGTTCCTTATAACATTTAGTCTAAATGTTATATCTAGACGTATAGTAAAGAGGTATAGGAGGTCTTACTGATGGAGAAAGTTAACACAAGCTTAATAAAAAAGCGTAACCGTAAAAACACAATTTTTCATGTAATTATATTTTTATCAACTATATTTGGAGTTATCATACTTGCTTTTCTCCTGTACGATATACTTAGAAAGGGAATACCCTGGTTAACAACTAACTTTTTCATGAATTATCCATCAAGGTTTCCTAAAAAATCAGGAATCTACCCTGCCATATTAGGTAGTTTATGGTTAATAGTTTTGACTGGAGTAATCGCGTTTCCAATTGGAGTGGGGACTGCCATATATCTTGAGAAATATGCAAAGGAAAACAAATTTAGTGATTTTGTAAAGCTTAACATTGCTAATTTAGCAGGTGTTCCTTCCATAATATATGGTATGCTTGGACTTACTGTTTTTGTAAGGGCTGTTGGAATGGGAAGGAGTATATTAGCAGGTTCTTTTACAATGGCACTACTTGTGCTACCTATTATAATAATTTCGTCTCAGGAGGCTATTAGAAGTGTTCCAGCATCAATTGAACAAGCTTCATACGCACTTGGCACAACAAAATGGCAAACGATAACAGGAGTTATACTGCCATATTCTTTCCCTGGAATACTTACAGGTACAATTCTTGCAATGTCTAGAGCGTTGGGGGAGGCAGCCCCTCTAGTTGTAATAGGAGCTCTTTCATATGTGAATTTTGCACCTAAATCTCCTTTAAGCGCTTTTACTGCTTTACCGATACAGATATTTAACTGGTCTGGTATGCCAAAAAGGGAATTCCAAAATGTAGCAGCAGCAGGAATTATTGTATTGCTAATAATACTTCTGCTAGTAAATGGCACAGCCATATTACTTAGAGATAAATATCAAGTAAGAATGAAGGATTAGGAAGAGGGGATTATATGGAAACCAAAATTAAAATTGAAAACATGGATTTTTATTATGGCGATTTTAGAGCATTGATTAATGTAAATATGGATATATATGAAAACCAGATAACTGCATTTATAGGACCTTCAGGCTGTGGAAAATCTACCTTTTTAAGAACATTAAATAGAATGAATGATTTTATAGAGGGTACAAAGACAGAGGGAAAGGTAGTATTTGATGGAATGGATATATATTCAAAACAGATTGACCCAGTAGAATTAAGAAGAAGGATAGGAATGGTATTTCAAAGACCTAATCCATTTCCAAAAACAATATATGAGAACATAGTATATGGATTAAAAAATAATGGTATAAAGAAAAAAGAAATTCTAGATGAAGTTGTTGAGAAAACTTTGAAGGATGTTGCTTTATATGATGAAGTTAAGGATAAAATTTATAAATCTGCACTTGAACTTTCTGGAGGACAACAGCAGAGGTTATGTATTGCTAGAGCTATAGCTATGCAGCCAGATGTTATAATAATGGATGAACCTACCTCAGCTCTTGACCCAATATCTACTTTAAAAATAGAAGAATTACTCCTTGATTTAAAGAATAAATATACTATAATTATAGTAACACATTCAATGCAGCAGGCAGCAAGAATATCAGACTATACTGCATTCTTCTTAAATGGAGAAGTAATTGAGTATGATGTTACAGATAAGATTTTCTCAAACCCTAGGGATAAAAGAACAGAGGATTATATAACAGGAAGATTTGGATAGAAGGAGATGATTAAATGACTAGAGAACGTTTTTCACAGCAGGTAATGGATGTAAAGCATAAGGTGGTTAAAATGGGAGCTTTAGTTGAGGATATTATTGAGTTAGCAATTGAATCACTAAAAAATCAGGATTTAGAAGCTGCTAAAAAGGTTAATGTTGAGGATGATAAAATAGACGAAATTGAGCTGGAAATTGAGCAGGAGTGTATGAGAATGCTCGCACTGCAGCAACCCTTAGCAAAGGATCTAAGAACTGTTGCAACGGCACTTAAAATTATTACAGACCTTGAAAGAATGGGAGATAATGCTGTTAATATTTCAAAGATAACACTTGAAATAGGCAAGGACCCATTAATAAAACCTCTTATTGATATTCCAAGAATGGCTCAAATAGCACAGAACATGCTAAGGCTAAGTCTTGATTCATTTGTAAGGGAAGATATTGAACTTGCGGAAAAAGTTGCAGCAATGGATCAAGAAGTGGATGATATATACCTGGCAATATTTGATGAAATAATCGAACTCATCTCCAATGATAAGTATAAAACTAGACAAGGCACAAAGCTATTATTTATAGGACGGTACCTTGAAAGAATTGCGGATCATACGACTAATATTTGTGAAAGAGTTATTTTTATGGTAACTGGAGAATTAAGGGAAATAAACTAAGGCAGCCAATGGCTGCCTTTAATAATGCTTAATTATCAATTTATTAAAATTTTTTTGCTTGATTAAATGGATATACTCTTAAGACTGCGTGACCTTTTATATTTTCAATAGGAATAGGACCAATATACCTGCTGTCTTCACTAACGACTCTATTATCTCCTAATACATAGAGAAAATTATCAGGTACAATTAAATTGCTAAATTGATTTGGTTCAGCACTTGTAAACATGTCTGGTTTTAAGTAACTCTCATCTAATTTCTCATTATTCACATATACCTCACCATTTTTTATCTCAACCTTATCTCCAGGAAGACCTATTATTCTTTTTATATAAATATCATTAATTTCATCATTGGGTTTAAATATTATTATTTCTCCTCTCTTGTAATTTTGGGTATAAAGGCTTACTTTTTCTATAACCAGTCTATCCTTGTCACTAAGATTAGGAAGCATTGAGGTTCCTGAGACTTGTATAATATCAATTAGAAAACCTTTTATTACAAAAGCTACAATAGCAGCAAGTATTATTGACAACACCCATTCCTTTATTTCCCTTAGAACACCTTTTGACATAATGCACCTCCTAAGTTACATAATTATATTATATATCCATTTTATAAAAAAAACATTAATAATTTATTAAGCTTATTAAATAAAAATATATTGATTTATAAAAAAATATGTATTAAATGGAAATATTATGGTATAATATTACTGGTATATTGTCAAAATATTTTTATAATTTATAAAGGAAAAATAAAACTTTTATAGAATTATAAAATTAAACATAATTTACAACCTAATAAGACCGAAGGGGGAGTATATATGAAGGAGTATAATATTGAAGACGTCCGAAACATCGGGATAATAGGCCACGGTGGCACGGGCAAAACTAGTTTAACAGAAGCCATACTTTTCAACTGCAAGGAGACCGACCGCATAGGTAGGGTAGAGGATGGTACCACAGTATGTGACTATGATCCCGAAGAAAAGAAAAGGCAAATATCAATTTCTGTTGCAGTTGCTCCCTGTGAGTATAACAATCACAGGCTATTTTTTGTAGACACCCCAGGATACTTCGACTTTGTAGGAGAATTAATTCAAGGACTTAAGGCAGTAGATACTGCAATCATCAATACTTGTGCAGTATCAGGACTTCAAGTAGGTACAGAAAAAGCATGGGACTATGTTAATAAGTTTAAGGTTCCAAGAGTATTTTTTATCAACAAGCTTGATAGAGAAAATTCTAACTTTGATGTGGTTTTTGAACAAATCAAGAATAAGTTTGGCACATCCGTAGTTCCAGTTCAGATTCCTATTGGCAAAGAAGCTGGGTTTAAAGGTGTTGTTGACATTATAGAGAAAAAGGCAAAAATATATGATTCCAAGACCAAGACAATGGTTGATGGAGAAATTCCATCTGACTTAGAATCAATGGTTGACGAATTTAGAAACCTTCTTATGGAATCAGTTGCAGAGTCTGATGAAGTTCTTTTGGATAAGTATTTAGGAGAAGGTGAATTATCAAATGAAGAAATAATTACAGGGCTGAGAAAGGGAATAAACTCCTGTGACATTGCTCCTGTATTCTGTGGCTCTGCAATTGCTAATATAGGGTTACATACACTTCTTGACAGTATAATAAAATACCTTCCATCACCATCTGAAAAGGCTGCTTATGAGGGTATAAATCCTAAAAATAATGAAAAAATTCAAAGAAATGCTAAAATTAGTGATCCATTCTCTGCTGTAGTATTTAAGACAATTGCTGACCCATTCATAGGAAGACTTTCAATGTTTAGAGTAATATCAGGTACAATGAATTCAGATGCTACCTTTTATAATTCAACCCAGGATAAGACAGAAAAAATTAATACATTATATGTTATGAAGGGAAGGAATCAGATATCTGTACCTAAACTAAAGGCTGGAGATATTGGAGCAATTGCTAAACTTCAGTACACTATGACTGGAGATACACTATGTGACCCATTGCACCCAGTATTATATAGCGGATTTGAATTTCCACAGCCATGTATTTCAATGGCTGTATTCCCAAAATCAAAGGGAGATGAAGATAAGATATCAAGCGGTCTTCATAAGCTTCGTGAAGAGGATCCAACCTTCTCAATTTCTAGAGATGTTGAGTATGCTGAAATGATAGTTTCAGGACTTGGAGAGCTTCATATTGAAGTTATTGCAAATAAACTCAAAACTAAGTTTGGTGCAGATGTGACCCTTGACACTCCAAAGATACCATATAGAGAAACAATAAAGAAAATGGCTGATATCCAAGCTAAATACAAGAAGCAGTCTGGTGGACATGGTCAATATGGAGATGTTCATATTAAGTTTGAGCCACAGTATGAAACTGAAGACCTTGTTTTTGTTGATGCAATAGTAGGTGGAGTTGTTCCAAGACAATATATACCTGCAGTTGAAAAGGGTTTGAGGGAAGCTATGAGAAAGGGAGTGCTTGCAGGTTTTCCAGTAATCAACCTGAAGGCAACACTCCATTATGGCTCATATCACCCTGTTGATTCATCAGAAATGGCATTTAAAACTGCTGCATCAATGGCATATAAAAAAGGATTAAAGGAAGCTAGCCCAATTATATTAGAACCAATTGTTCACATGGAAATTACTGTTCCTGATGAATATATGGGTGATGTAATGGGTGATATGAATCGAAGAAGAGGAAAGGTACATGGAATGGAGCCAAAGGATGGAATGCAGGTAGTTATTACTGAGGTTCCTTTATCAGAGGTATTTAGATATGCTACAGATCTGAGATCCATGACTCAAGCAAGAGGAAGCTTCACAATGAAGTTTGAAAGATATGATGAAGTGCCAGCTATTGTTGCACAAAAGATTATTGAAAGTGCACATAAGGAAGAGGAAGAGGAAGAATAAACAGTGAACTCGTTCAGCTAAAGCTGAACATCGAGACTTCAGGTGGGGACTCTACCCCACCTGAAGCAAAAAGTGGAAACTCCACTTTATAGAAGGTGGAGTCTTAGAAATTGATAAAACAAAAATAGGATCTCTTTACAAGAGGTTCTATTTTTTTATGAAGTAATTAGTAAAAATTATTGTAGTTTCATAGATGATGAATATATGGATATAATGTTTAATTTTTAGTATCATATTTTATTTTTATATGTAAAAAATATAATATAGAATTATTTGCGCTTATTGTTTGGGGGATTTAATAATTAATAAACTAATACTACATTTTATAGGGAGGTTTTATAATGTCTGATTATAGAATAAGTTTTGGAAGTGTTGTTGGCCCTTCTGATACAAATAAGCTATATGATATGCTTGATATTTTAGGTAAAGATGATGAACTTATAATAACTGTAGATGCTGCAGGAGAATCACCTCAATACAATACTATTTTTAGAGTTCTCGAAGAAAATAAATTTAATGTATCCACAAAGGGTGGACATGAAGGTGGGCAATTTCATATTTTTGCAAAGAGGAAAGGATAAGTTTATGAAAAGATGAACCTGCATTAAGGTTCATTTTTTCATAAATTAAAAAACTTAATACATGGTTTTATATTGATATGAGGTATTATTATATGATATAATAGATTAGAATTAATACCAGGTAATAATAATAGGTAATATGGAGGAAGCTTATGGATATAAAGGAAATAAAAGAACTAATAAAAGCAATCGACTCTAGCAGTATTACTGAATTTCTACTTGATAAGGAAAATTTTAAAATTTCAATAAAGAAGGAACTGGTTAATTATAGAATTTTAGACAGTGAACAAATTGATATTAATAAACAAAGTAATGTGAGAGAAAAAGTGGTGGAATCAGAGGAAAAAACAATTGATATAAAGCAGGAAGAAAATGATATACATTTAATAAAATCACCTATTGTGGGAATGTTCTATTCCTCACCAAGTCCTGAAGAAGAGTCTTTTGTAAATATAGGGAAAAAAGTTAAAAAAGGAGATGTACTTTGCATAATTGAAGCAATGAAACTCATGAATGAGGTAACATCAGATATTGATGGAGAAATAATTGAAGCTTTGGTTGAAAATAGAAGTATAGTTGAATATGGTCAACCTCTCTTTAAGGTTAGGAAGGTGTAGTTGATGTTTAAAAGAATATTAATTGCAAACAGGGGAGAAATAGCAGTTAGGATAATAAGAGCCTGTGTTGAGATGGGAATTGAAACTGTTGCTGTTTATTCTGAGGCAGACAGGGAAAGTATGCATGTATATATGGCTGACAGGGCAGTGTGCATTGGACCTGCTGAGTCTAAATTGAGCTATCTTAACATACCAGCGATTATAACTGCAGCCAAGCTAATGGAGGCAGATGCTCTTCATCCAGGCTTTGGCTTCCTGTCTGAAAACTCCAAGTTTGCATCAATATGCGGGATGGCAGGGTTAACATTTATTGGACCATCTCCAGAGGCAATAGGTCTAATGGGTGATAAGGCTGCGGCTAGGGAAACCATGAAAAAAGCGGGAGTCCCAATAGTGCCAGGTTCTGAGGGCAAAATATTTGAGGTTGAAGAAGGAAGAAGGATAGCAAAAGAAATAGGCTATCCTGTAATGATAAAAGCATCAAGTGGTGGCGGTGGAAGAGGAATGAGAGTAGTATTTAAGGATGAAGACTTTTCATCTTCCTTTAACATATGCAAACAGGAATCAAAGGCAGCCTTCAGTGATGATACCCTTTATATAGAAAAATATATACAAAATCCAAGGCACATAGAGTTTCAAATACTTGCAGACAGCCATGGACATGTTGTGCACCTAGGTGAAAGGGATTGTACACTTCAGAGAAGAAATCAGAAGGTTTTAGAAGAAGCACCATCAATAATTTTAGATGACGATTTGAGAAATAGAATGGGAGAAGCAGCAATAAAAGCTGCAAAAGCATGTGGATATGTTAATGCAGGAACCATTGAGTTTCTACTTGATAGGGATAAAAATTTCTATTTCATGGAGATGAATACAAGAATTCAGGTTGAACATCCTGTAACTGAATTTGTGACAGATATAGATATAGTAAAAGAGCAAATAAGAATTGCAGAAGGCTTAGACCTTGAATTTGAGCAAAAGGATGTGAGAATTTCAGGCCATGCTATTGAGTGTAGAATAAATGCAGAGAATCCTGATTTTAACTTTAGACCAAGTCCCGGCCAAATTACAACCTTTCATGTCCCTGGAGGGCATGGAATAAGGGTTGATAGCTCAATTTATGAGGAGTACACGATTACTCCATTTTATGATTCAATGATAGCAAAGGTAATAGCTCATGGTAAAGATAGAGAGGAAGCCATTTGCAAAATGAGAAGAGCTCTTTCAGAATTTGCAATAGGTGGAGTTGATACAAATATAGATTTTTTAATAAAGCTTCTTAATCAAAAGGATGTGGAAGAAAATAACTATGATACATCCTATATTGAAAAATGGCTTGGAAAGTAGGGTGAATAGCTGTGTGGAAGGATATTTTCATAAAGAGAAAATATGCGACTGTTAAGATAACCCACGAGATGGAAAGAAATAATGAAAATATTAATATAGAGGACAATATAAATGAGGACATGTTTACAAAATGCCCTTCCTGTGGAGAAGTATTAATAAATATGGATCTCATTGAAAAGTTTAATTTATGTAGTAAATGTGGATATCATTTTAGAATAGACAGCCTAAGAAGAATAGATATAACATTTGACAGGGACACCCTTGAATTTTTTGATGAAAATATACTTAGCACAAATCCTTTAGAGTATCCTGGATATACTGAAAAAATTGCAGGGCTTAATGAAAGTCTTGGTATATCAGATTCAGTTACAACAGGAAGGGGATCAATTGATGGCATAAGTCTATGCTTTGGAGTAATGGACTGGAGATTTATAATGGGGTCAATGGGAAGCGTTGTTGGAGAAAAACTTTCTAGAATGATAGAAAAAGCAATTGATGAGAGGCTTCCTGTTATAATTTTTTCGGTCTCAGGAGGAGCTAGAATGCAGGAGGGAATGTTATCTCTGTCACAGATGGCTAAGGTATCTGCAGCATTGAAAAGACATAGTAATGAAGGGCTTTTATACATCAGTGTACTAACAGATCCTACAACAGGGGGAGTTACTGCAAGCTTTGCATCCCTTGGAGATATAATAATTGCAGAACCTAATGCAACTATAGGTTTTGCAGGAAAAAGAGTAATTGAGCAGACGATAAAACAAAAGCTTCCTGAATCCTTTCAGAGTGCTGAATTTATGCTTGAACATGGATTTATAGATATGATAATAAACAGAAATGATATGAGAAAAACACTAGGACATCTTCTGAAAATTCATAGGGAGGTGGTATAGTATGGATAATCTTGAATTGCAGATAAAAGAGATTGAAAAGAAAATTACAGCTGTAAAGGAATTCATAGAAACTACAGGAATTGACTTATCAGGTGAATATGAGACTTTAGAGGAAAAACGAATAGAGATAATGAAAAGAATAAGTTTTGAATTAAGCCCATGGCAAAAGGTTCAAATTGCAAGACATAAAAGCAGGCCTAACTTTAATGAGTATATAAATGGAATGCTTAATGGATTCATAGAATTTCATGGTGACAGATCCTTTAGAGATGATAGTGCAATAGTAGGTGGAGTAGGTTATATTAATGAGATACCAGTGACATTTATAAGCCATGCAAAGGGAAAAACTACAGAGGAAAACATTTATAGGAATTTTGGCATGCCCCATCCTGAAGGGTATCGAAAGTCACTCAGGTTAATGAAGCAGGCAGAAAAGTTTAAAAGACCAATAATATGCTTAATTGATACACCAGGCGCTTATTGTGGAATTGGTGCTGAGGAGAGAGGCCAAGGTGAGGCAATTGCTAAGAATCTTCTTGAGATGTCTGATTTAAAAACACCAATTATTTCTGTAGTAATTGGTGAGGGTGGGAGTGGTGGCGCACTGGCACTTGGAGTTGCTGACAGGGTCCTAATGCTTGAAAACTCAATATATTCAGTAATATCTCCAGAGGGCTGTGCATCAATACTACTTAAAGACTCAACAAAGGCTGATGAGGCTTCAAAATATTTAAAGTTGACTGCCCAGGACTTATTAGAGCTTAATATAATAGATGAAATAGTTGAGGAAGCTCCTGGTGGTGCTCACAATAATCCAAATTTGACTGTTGAAAATGTAAAGGATGCAGTATATAAAAATCTTAAAGAATTATTAGAGAAAGATATTAATGCTTTAGTTAACGAAAGATATAACAAAATAAGAAGCATAGGAACTTTCTCTCAATAAGTATTAGTACAAGGCACGTAATAAGTTTTCTAAACTTATTACGTGCCTTGTACTAATTTCGCATAAAACATAGATATTTTTACTCAGTTATCTATAATGGGCTATAAAGGCTAATTTTAACTGTATTCCAATCTTGAATCTTCATAAAATTGTATTATAATATAGTTAAAGGTCAAAGAAAGTCAAAGTCAGAGAGGTGAGTAAATGGCAAGATTATCAGATATAATTGAGAGTTTTATAAAGGATATGCTTGAGAATGCAAATGAAAATGTTCTTGAGATACAAAGAAATGAACTGGCTAATACCTTTAATTGTGCTCCTTCACAGATTAATTATGTCTTAACTACCAGGTTTACAACTGATAGAGGGTATTACATCGAAAGCAGAAGAGGTGGTGGAGGCTTTATTAGAATAATGAAAATTAATATAGATAAAAATGATTATATTAGGGAAGTTATTTGGAATAATATAGGTAGCGAAATTAACCAGCAGTTGGCAGAGGATTATATATCACTTTTTCTAGAAAGAGGATATATAACAGAAAGAGAATCCCTACTAATGAAGGGAGCAATAAATGATAAAACTCTTTTACTTCCCCAGAGTATAAGGGATCAAGTAAGAGCTCAAATTTTAAAAACAATGTTAATTACTGTGATAGATTAATGTATTAGGAGGTATTTTTTTATGATATGTCAAAATTGCAATGAAAAAGAGGCAAATGTTCATATAACAAAGGTTATAAATGGTATAAAAACAGAAATGCACCTATGCGAGGAATGTGCAAAACAAAAAAATGAATTCAATACAGGTTCATATTTTGGATTTGGCATGCCCCTATCCTTCCAAAACATTCTTGATGGCTTTGTTGAAGCAATGGATGGAGCTCCAAAATATATTAAAAAACAAGAGACATGCCCAACTTGTGGTATGAGTTTTGAAAATTTTAGGGAAACTGGACTTCTTGGATGTGCCAATTGCTATAAGGCCTTTGAAGATAAAATGACTCCTTTAATAAGGAGAATACATGGGAATATAGAGCATAATGGAAAAATACCGAGAAGAACTGGTGGAATATTAAAGACTAAAAAAAGTATTGAAAAGATGAGAGATGAACTAAAAAGTGCTGTTAATCACGAAGAATACGAAAAAGCAGCAAAGCTTAGAGACGAAATTAAGGAACTAGAATCAAAAATGAATAATGAGGAAAAGTAAGGGGTGAAATTATGACCGAAGTAGATAAGAATAATATAATATTGACAAGCAGGGTAAGGTTAGCTAGAAATCTTGCACAAATGCCATATCCTCATATGCTTAACCAGGAACAGATAAATGAGGTTATTGAGGAAGTGTCTTCTTCAATAAAAGGGAGTAATTCTGCAGTTGCAGGGAATTTTCAAGTAATAAAGCTTAAGGATATGGATCAGTTAGATAGAGTATCTATGTTTGAAAAGCATATTGTAAGCTCTGATCTTGTAAATAATTATGAAAGAGCAGCAGTTGTAGTAAATAAAGAAAATGATGTTTCTATAATGATAAATGAGGAGGATCATATTAGACTTCAGGTTATATACCCTGGCTTTAAAATAAAAGAGGCATATGACTATGCAAATAAGCTTGATGATTTGATGGAGGAAAAACTAACATATGCATATGAAGGAAAGCTTGGTTATTTGACAAGTTGCCCAACAAATGTAGGAACAGGAATAAGAGCGTCGGTTATGCTTCACCTTCCTGCATTAACTATAACAAAAAATATTAATAATGTGGTAAACACTGTAACTCAGGTGGGAATGACTATCAGAGGTATTTATGGTGAGGGCAGTAATGTAATGGGAAATATGTATCAGGTTTCTAATCAAGTTACATTAGGTCTATCAGAGGAGGAAATAATAAATAACCTGACTGCAGTAACGAAAAAAATAATCGATCAGGAGGAAAAGGCTAGAGCATTACTTTATGAGAAACAACAGGATGAGCTTGAAGATGATATTTATAGATCACTTGGAATTTTAAAGTACGCAAGAGCCATTTCAACTGCAGAGAGCTTCAACTTATTATCAAGGGTTAGAATGGGTATAGAAATGGGAATAATAAAGGATATTGAAATCAGTGTTATAAATAATCTTTTAGTTAATATTCAACCAGCTACTTTACAGCTTAATACAGGAAAAGAAGCAGACTTAGCCCAAAGAGATAAAGCTAGAGCAAAAATATTAAGAGAAGCATTGAAATAGGAGGTGGATGTTTTGTTTGGTGGATTTACAGAAAGAAGTCAAAAATCATTATATAGCGCAGCGGAGGAAGCACAAAAATTAGGTCATAACTATTTGGGTACAGAGCATGTACTTTTAGGAATTGTAGTTGAGGGAGGACAGGCAGCAAAGATACTTGGAGATATGGGTGTAACTGATGATAAAATTAGAGAAGCAATTGTTGAAGTAGAAGGTAAGGGACAACCAGAATATAATACTAGAGAAATCCCACTTACACCAAGAACCAAGAGACTTATTGAAGTTGCAAGGATAGAAGCTAGAAATCTGAATCATAACTATGTGGCACCAGAGCATCTTCTGCTTGCAATTATTAGAGAGGCTGAGGGTGTAGCGGTTGCAATTCTTCAAAGAATGGGAGTTGACTTAGAAAGGCTTAGAAATGAATTGATAAATAATATGGGCACAGCAGGTAATATTCCTGATCTACAGAGTATGGCTAACAGGGGAGGTAAAAACTCAAATACAAATACTCCAGCACTTGATCAGTTTGGAAGAGACTTAACTCAGATGGCCAGAGATGGGAAGCTTGATCCTGTAATAGGAAGGGAAAAAGAAACACAAAGAGTTATAGAAATATTAAGCAGGAGAACAAAAAATAACCCATGCCTTATTGGCGAGCCTGGAGTTGGAAAAACTGCAATATCTGAAGGCTTAGCCCAGCAGGTTGTAGAAGGTAATGTACCTGAAATACTTAAGGACAAAAGAGTAGTGACATTGGATTTATCCTCAATGGTTGCAGGTTCAAAATATAGAGGAGAGTTTGAGGAAAGACTTAAAAAGGTAATGGATGAAATTAGAAATGCAGGAAATGTA
Organism: Clostridiaceae bacterium; assembly: GCA_041639705.1. Lineage (GTDB taxonomy): Bacteria > Bacillota > Clostridia > Clostridiales > Caloramatoraceae > JARDZI01. The sequence goes on from JBEQBT010000006.1 coordinate 29,517, forward strand.
ATTCTATTTATTGATGAATTGCATACTGTTATTGGTGCTGGAGGTGCAGAAGGGGCTATAGATGCATCAAACATACTAAAACCAGCTCTTGCAAGGGGAGAACTACAGACAATTGGTGCTACTACCATAGATGAGTACAGAAAATATATAGAAAAGGATTCTGCACTTGAGAGAAGATTCCAGCCTGTAATGGTTGGAGAACCATCTAAAGAAGAATCTCTCCTCATATTGAAAGGTCTCAGAGACAGATATGAGGCTCATCACAAGGTAAAAATTACAGACGAAGCTCTTGATGCTGCTGTGAGCTTGTCAGACAGATATATTGCTGATAGATTTCTGCCAGATAAGGCAATAGACTTAATGGATGAAGCAGCATCAAAGGTTAGAATAAAGAATCTAACAGCTCCTCCTGATGTTAAGAACCTTGAAGATGAACTTGAAAAGATAAAGAAAGAAAAAGAAGAAGCTGTTAACATGCAGGAATTTGAGAAGGCTGCAAAGTTCAGAGACAAAGAAGTGGAAATTCAGGAAAAATTGAATAAGTCCAAGGGAAGCTGGAAAAGTCAAAAGGCTAGCGATATGCCAGTTGTTACCCCAGAGGATATTGCCAGTGTTGTTGCAAGATGGACCAACATACCTGTAACTAAGCTTACAGAGAGTGAATCAGAAAGGCTTCTCCACCTGGAAGAAATACTTCATAAGAGAGTAGTAGGCCAGGAGGAACCGGTAAATGCAGTAGCCCGAGCTGTAAGACGTGCTAGGGTTGGACTAAAGGATCCAAAGAGACCTATAGGATCATTTATATTTCTCGGCCCAACAGGGGTTGGAAAGACTGAACTTTCAAGGGCTCTTGCAGAGGCTATGTTTGGTGATGAAAATGCAATGATCAGAATAGATATGTCTGAATACATGGAAAAACATACTGTATCAAGGTTGATTGGTTCCCCTCCAGGTTATGTAGGATATGAGGAAGGTGGGCAATTGACTGAAAAGGTGAGAAGACAGCCCTATTCAGTAGTATTGTTTGACGAGATAGAAAAGGCTCACCCTGATGTATTTAATGTACTCCTTCAAATCTTAGAGGATGGAAGATTGACAGATGGAAAGGGAAAGCTAGTAAATTTTAAAAATACAATAGTAATTATGACCTCGAATGTTGGAGCACATACAATAAAAAAACAGAGAACTCTTGGATTTGCAGCAAGTGACCTGGAAAAGGAAAACGCATATGAAAAAATGAAAGATAATATTATGGATGAATTAAAGAAAACCTTCAGACCTGAGTTCTTAAACAGAATTGATGATATTATAGTGTTCCATCAACTATTGGAAAAGGATATCTCTCAAATTGCAAAGCTTATGCTTGATACAGTAATAAAAAGACTCGAAGAGCTTGAGATTAAAGTGGAGTATACGGATGAGGTTTTAAATTATCTTTCATCAGCAGGCTTTGATGAAGCATATGGTGCAAGACCTTTAAGAAGAACCATAACAAAGGTAATAGAGGATAAATTGTCAGAAGAAATGTTAAAAGGACAAATTAAAAAAGGCGACAGTGTAGTTATGAATATTGAAGATGAACATATTATATTCAGAAAAAAACAGTAGTTCAAAGGTACATGGATAATATTGGGATCCATGTGCCTTATTTATGCTTTATTTATCAAAATTTCATTTATATGAATAATCTGGTTGATAATATATGAATAATAAAATATAATGAATATGCTAAAAGCGTACTGGAATTTTTATGTAATTGAATATAAAAAATTATTATTGTATAAATGCTATTATTGTATAAGTGAAAATAAATACATGGGAAGTGATGAAATGGCAAAGATCAAAACCATTTATATTTGTCAGGAATGTGGTTATGAGTCACCAAAGTGGATGGGAAAATGCCCTGAATGCGACAACTGGAATACAATGGTTGAAGAAATTGTAGATAAGGGTAAAAATGATAACCTGACTGCTGGTATTAGTTTTTCAAAGCCACTTAATATAAATGAAATAGAACTAACAGATGAGGAAAGATATAATACCTCTATGGAGGAATTTGATAGAGTGCTTGGAGGGGGAATTGTAAAGGGATCTCTTATTCTCGTTGGAGGGGATCCAGGAATAGGTAAGTCAACATTACTACTGCAGGTATCTAAAAGCATAGCTGAATCTAAAAAAATATTTTATATATCAGGGGAAGAATCATCAAAACAAATTAAAATTAGAGCTCAAAGGCTTAGTGTGAAAACCTCCAACCTTTTTATTGTGTCCGAAACCAATATTTCTGTAATTGAAAAAATGATAGAAGAATTTAAGCCAGAGGTTGTTGTTATAGATTCCATACAAACTATGTATAAAAATGAACTTCAATCCGCTCCAGGAAGTGTTAGCCAGGTTAGAGAAGCTACTGCAGCTCTTATGAGAATTGCCAAGAGTTTAAATATTACAATTTTTATTGTTGGTCATGTGACTAAGGAAGGTTCAATTGCAGGACCAAGGGTATTAGAGCATATGGTGGATACGGTTCTTTATTTTGAAGGAGATAGGCATCATAACTATAGAATATTAAGAACCGTAAAAAATAGATTTGGCTCTACAAATGAAATAGGTATGTTTGAAATGAAGGGAAATGGCTTAAAAGAGGTAAAGAATCCATCTGAAATGCTGTTATCTGGAAGACCTGAAAATGTCCCTGGATCGGCAATTGTCTGCAGTATGGAAGGAACTCGACCTGTTTTAGTTGAAATACAGGCATTAACATCAACTACAAGCTTTGGAATGCCAAGGAGAATGGCAACAGGAATTGATTATAACCGTGTTATACTTCTAGTAGCAGTGCTTGAGAAAAGAGTAGGCTTGCAGCTTCAAACCTCTGACGTTTATGTTAACGTTGCAGGAGGACTCAAGCTTGATGAACCAGCATGTGACCTTGGAATTGCATTAGCAATTGCTTCGAGTTTTAGAAATCTTTACATAGATTCAAAAACTATTTTAATAGGCGAGGTGGGACTCACTGGAGAAATAAGAGGAGTTAATTTTATTGAAAAAAGAATTATTGAGGCTCAGAAAATAGGGTTTGAAAAGTGCATTATTCCAAAAGAAAATATTAGAGGAATTGAAATAACACCTAATATAAATATTGTTGCAGTCGATAATATTTATGAGGCTTTAGATGAAGTTTTGGGGGGATAAAATTTGAAAGACAACCATGAAATTGAATTAATGAATGTTTTAGAGATAATGGCTCCTGGAACTCCTCTGCGTGAAGGTTTGGAAAATGTATTGAAGGCTAAAACAGGCGGACTTATATACGTATGTGATTTAAATGAAATAGGAAAGATGGTGGATGGAGGTTTTTATTTAAACAGTGATTATACACCTGCTAACCTTTATGAATTAGCTAAAATGGATGGAGCAATAGTTTTAAGTAGTGATTTTAAGAGAATTTTGTACTGCAATACTCAATTAGTCCCTGATTCATCCATTTCAACTATAGAAACTGGGACTAGACACAGGACTGCAGACAGGGTAGCAAAGCAGACAGGAAAATTAATAATTGCTATTTCTCAAAGAAGAAATGTAATCACTGCATATAAAGGGAATTTAAAATATGTAATCAAGGATACGAATATAATTTTAACAAAAGCAAACCAGGCAGTTCAAACACTTGCAAGATATAAATATGTGCTAAATGAAGCAGTCACAAATCTTTCTGCCCTAGAGTTTGAAGATTTAGTAACTGTTTATGATGTTGTTACAACTATTCAGAGAAATGAGATGGTTGTAAGAATAATGAATGAAATAGAAAGGTATGTTTGTGAGCTTGGAAATGAGGGAAGACTTGTGTTTATGCAGCTAGAAGATCTTGCTGATAATGTGGAGGATGAAGGTATTTTATTAATTAAAGATTATTTAGAAGGGT
>JBEQBT010000007.1:0-31709 GCA_041639705.1 Clostridiaceae bacterium
GATGATATTCGACATAAAGTTAAAAAATCCTTTTTGTAAATATTTGGTAATTATTTTCTTTTAATGCATTAAAATGCCCAGTTGGTAAATTTAGTTAGGCGAAATATGGGATACTAGATTATCAATTTTAATTTTTATTTTTCTTCCCTTATACATAAAAATAGTTTTAATAACAGCAACAATATATGCAAGGCTTCCAGAAAATATTTTTTTAGCCTTTTGCGTTTCCATTACAACCTGTGCGTCAAAACCACTGCTGGAAACATTTATAAAATACTTCCCGTTGCATATTCCTATATCAGATTTTATTATTTTACCATAAATATTATCATTAATAATTTTTTTGATTTCCTTATGTTTATTTATGCTTTTTATAAAATCATTACCAGACCCTCCTGGAATAACTCCCAGAGCTGCAGATGTTCTAACAATTCCATTGAGCACATCATTTACAGTTCCATCTCCACCAACTGCAACAATTCTTTCAAACCCCTCTGCAGCTCCCCATGCCGCGATGCTTGTCCCATCAGTTGGAGTAGAAGTATATTTAATTTCATATTCTATTTGCCCTTTTCTACACTCATCCTTGATAAAAGGAACTAATGTTTTTGCTTTTCCTTTTCCTGCAGTTGGATTTACAATAAATAATATGCTCATTTTACCCACTCCTAAGTTATAATATATAAGCTATGTATTTCCTAATGTTTATATTTTATCATATTTATAGTAGCTATTCCGAAATAATTTTATTTCATAATAAAAATTGTGCACAACAGCTTAAATTGCATTGCTAAGAAAGACTAATCTGTTATAGTCCCATGTCATCCTGAACCTAGTGAAGGATCTTATAGGTATCTTGGAGAAAGATCCTTCACGACCTTCAGGATGACAAAAACAGCTTCTCAGTTTAATTATTATTTTTTTGTTTTTTTAACATACTCTTCCATTTCTCTAACCATCTCTTTTGTTGATTCCTTTTCTCCATATCTAACTTTAATATAAACATTTCTTATACCATCAATTAGTTTTATATCAAACTTAATTCGTGATTTGTTACTTATTTCTTCTGTTGTATCCCTTTCAGTTATCTCAATTCCCCTATCTATGCAAGTTCTCAGGTACTTTTGATAGTAAAGTCTTATTTGCTCATTGCTATTTTTGGGTTTTAAAAATTCAAAGAGTCTCTTCCTATGATATTTACCTTGTTCTTCTGATCCTAGTATAAATTCCTTTTCTTCCCAGTATTCTTCCTGTACACTTTCATTATTAAATACACCTTTGAAGAGTCTCATAATAATATAAGCCACCAGCAGAATTACAAATGCCTTAATAATAATGGTAAATATTTGACTATTCAGGAGCTTATCTATTAGGACCTCTCCTTCTTCTGTTATAGGTGATTTGATTTTGTTAGCCAGGGAAATTGATTCCAAGCCTTGTGTATTTATACCAAACTTTTTTATTAGAGCCATAATGGCATTAAATGCAATAGATACTAAATACCCAACTCCAAGGAAAAGCCAGGAAAATAGATACATAAATAACTCTGTAATATAGAGATAAGAATTCTTTATGATTTTAATTACCACTTCTCTTACATAGCTAATACTTAAAATAAAGGAAAACACTACTATAAGCATCGAATATCTATTGTTTATTCGTTTTCCTTCCCTGCTATCCTTATTATATTCTATAAATCTAAGGTTTCTAAGAACCAATATTGAGGTTACCAAATATATAATTACATAATATGCAGAATAAATGCTAAAGAGTTGAATACCACCTAGTATAAATGAAACAATGAAAGTAACTATACAAATGTAAATACCCTTTCTGAAAATATCAAGTTCTGCATCATATTTAATAACACTCATACCTCTAAATATCACAAGTATAGTCATTATACAATAAACAGCTAAATAAATTAATTCTTCAATGGACCCTGAAGTTATTAATATAAAAAATAAAATTAAGATTAGCATAACTATAAGTTTTGATTTTTTCTTGTTGTAGTGGTTTATAAAGAAGCCTACAATGCACAGCCATAAATAAATCAAACCACTCCTATTGTTATATCCTAAAACAGCATATACATAGTTTAAAGGAATAAAAATAAGTGCAATTAGATTTAATGTTTTTATCAAGTATATTAAATTCAACCTACATCACCTCTATTAACATACTTAACTATTTTATCATTCAATAAATCCATATTATTATTGTCTAGAGATATAATGATGAATTTTTCACATAGATTACTGAGTATATTGGTAAATTCTACATACTCCTCAAGAAGGTATGGCATTACCATGATATATGTTCCATATTTGATATTCATTCTAATAAGCTCTACTATCATTTCTTCAAACTGAAGGTTAATTGCATAATCAATTCTACCAAGTCTTTCAATAATATCATTAAAATGTTTGGTACCCCAACCAGGCATTATTAATTTTTCACTAGACTCCCCCATAATCTGGCCATTGCTCCCAAAACCGTAGGAAATTCCTTTTTCTTCAAGCTCTTCAACTATTGTACGTACAAAAGAGATGCATTTTTCTATTTTTGCATGGTCAATGTTTGCCCAAAATGGTTTGTGGGTTTCAATATTTAATATAATCATTACCCTGTTATCTGTTGTATAATCGAACTTTTTAACCATAAGTCTTCCGCTTTTAAGTGAGGAAGGCCAATGAATTGTCTTTTGAGGTTCCATCCCAGTATATTCTCTTATGCCAACTGTTAATATCGGGTCTTCAATAATCCACCTTCTAACAGATACATCACCATTAAAATCACCATATGGCACTACTTCTTCATCAAGATTTAATTTTTGAGGAAGCACAACAATTTCATGCAAAAAAGAAAGGGTTTCTTCGAAAACCTTTAATCCTAAAATATCCCCAATAATTAAGGTTACATCCTTGCATAAATATCTTCCCCTTTTGCTTCCACTAATTTTGTATTTTCTCTTAATTCTTTGATAGGGAAGTATCATCATTGTCATTTTATGTATTATAGTTTCCACATTTTTTATTGTGGAAGCTTTATTTTTATATTCAATAATTGATGGATATTCTTCACTAATCTGCAGGAATGTAACAGGGGAAAATCCTTTATTTTCCACAATACTTTCCACATCAAACTCCTCGCCTATCTCAATTACTGTTTTTGAAAAATTTCGTTTATAATTAAGATTTTTCAAGGAGTATTTTTTTGAAAGTGCATTCAAAAATATACCCAAAAAAACAATAATACTAATTGGTATTAGCATATATACACCCCTAGTCTATTTTTTCAACTGGAGCTGCTATGGAACTAATTATGGAATTAATCAATTCAAATACACTGCTCCCCCTGTTAATTCCTTTTGTAACTACCCTATGATTTAAAACATATGGGGCGATTTTCTTAACATCCTCTGGAATCATAAAGTCCCTCCCATTAATTGCTGCATAAGCCTGACAAGCTTTAAATAATGCAATGGTGCCTCTTGGACTTACCCCTATATGAATTTTTTCATTTTTTCTTGTTCCTTCTATTATTTTCATAAGGTATTCAATAACATCCTTTGATGTAGATACATTATGATAATTGTTTCTTACATAATCTATTTCTTCTCTATTTATTATTTTTTCAAGTTTGTTTATAGGATTTTCATCCTTAAACCTCATAATTATCTCTATTTCATCTTCATACTTTGGATATCCCATTGCTATTCTCATAAAAAATCTATCCATTTGTGCCTCTGGAAGAGGAAATGTTCCATAGGATTCAATTGGATTTTGAGTTGCAAGAACCATAAATGGTTCATCAAGCTTTCTTGTAACCCCATCAATTGTTATTTGCTTTTCCTCCATTGCTTCCAGCAAGCTTGATTGTGTTCTTGGGGTAGCTCTATTAATTTCATCTGCTAATACTATATTTGAAAATAAAGGACCTCTTTTGAAATCAAAATCAAAGGTTTTCTGATTATAAAAATTAATTCCAGTCAAATCTGAAGGCAGTAAATCTGGAGTGAATTGTATTCTTTTAAAATCACAGCCTAGGGTAGTAGAAAATGCCCTAATAAGCATGGTTTTACCGACTCCTGGAATATCCTCAATGAGAACATGTCCTCCACATATAAACGCAACTATAACTAATTCTATAGCTTCTTCCTTTCCAATTATGACCTTTGAAACATTGCTAACTACTGCTTCCTTGAAATTTACAAACTTTATGGCATCCATAATATTCCCCCTATGTCTATATATTACTCCCAATTTATCATTAGCCAAAATATACGTCAAGCATTTATAAAAAAGAGTCAGAAATAGAATTTCCGACTCAAATCATACCTAAACTATTATTTCGATTACACAAACATCAAGCTGATAAACCAAATTAATATCAGTTGGATTAATTTTAGTACCCATTTCATCATACAGAATTCTTACAATAGGTCTGTCCGGGAATCCCTTATTATGTCCCACTACAAAGCCCTCCAGTCCATTTGATAGTTTTATACATACTCCTAATGGATAAATGGAAAAATTGTTCTTAAATACATTGACAAGTTCAAAATCAAAAAAACTTTCTACTCCTCCAAGAACAAACTCATATGCCTCATTTGCAGCAAATCCCTTTCTATATACCCTATCACTTACGATTGCATCATAAACATCACTAATACATGTAATTTTGGAGAACTTATGTATTTTATCTCCTCTTAATCCAAATGGGTATCCACTTCCATCGACTTTTTCATGATGTTCTAGAATTATAGCTCTCGATCTTTCATTAATCTCCTTTACATTTTGAACCATATTATATCCAAGTTCTGGATGTTTTTTAATTATACAAAATTCTTCATCAGTCAATCTTCCTTTTTTATTTAATACACCAATTGGAACTCTTATTTTACCAATATCATGGAGTAATGCACCCATTCCAAGATCTATAAGCATTGATCTTGAATAGGACATTTGTATACCGAAAAATAGAGTAAGCACGCATGTATTTAAAGAATGTATATAAGTATAATTATCAAAGGTTTTAAGTTCTAATAGATAGGATGAATCTATCTCTTTATTGTCTATCAGGTATTCAATCATTTCCGTAATAATACTCAAAGTATTCTTAATGCTTATGGTATCACTGTATTGAAGCTTTGAAAAAACCCTTGAAAGGGATTTTACTGCTTCACTTTTAAATTCTATAAACTCAGGATCCTCAGGTTTTATATCCTCTAGGTTTGAATCCTTTATATATATATAAATAATCCCTATACCTATAAGCTTGTTTATGTATTTTTCAGTAAGAGTTACACCTTCTCTGAGCATCAAGCATCCATCAACTCCAATTATGCTCTGACCAAGTTCATCACCTGGTTTAACTCTTTCAATGCTAACTAATCTCATAATGCACCTCAATATTGCATATTTTTACATAATTCCTTAATTTTCATAAGACACCTTATTTTATTTTAAGTTTTTTAAGATTATCTTGCAAGGGGAATAATAAAAATATTATATTAATTTACATTTTTTATTGTATCCTGGGCAAATATCCTGTGCAGAGGCATTGTAAATGGGGAGAATCAAATAGAAAGTTTATAATATAAAAAAGTCTGCTGGATTAGATAGACTATCCAGCAGATTCTTTTTTATATTGTAAGTAAAGAACTTTTCTATAATATAATAGCAGCAGCACCTAAAATCCCAATGTCATCCTTAAGCTCTGATTTTACAATTTGGCATACATCTATCATTGGTTTCAAGGTTCTTTCCTTTATGGTTTCCATCATCTTGTCATAAAACATATCCCATTGTTTTGATACTCCTCCACCTATTGCAATTCTTTCAGGGTTAGCAAAGGTTATAATATTTGATATGCCTACTCCAAGATAGAATGCTTCCTTATCTACTAATTCTAATGCAACAGAATCTTTCTGAATAGCTGCCTCAAACACATGCTGTGCAGTTATTTCATTTTCACCTGCCAGTTTCTTAATTAGGGTACTCCTACCTTCTTTAACTGCTTCTTTTGCAAACCTGGCAAGTCCTGTTCCTGATGCAAATGCTTCAAAACATCCAATATTCCCACAGTTACATTTTGGTCCATTATAATCAATTGTCATATGCCCTACTTCTGCAGCATTCGAATTAGTACCCCTATAGAGCTTTCCATCAATTATAACTCCACCACCAATACCTGTGCTTACAGTTATGTAAATAAAGTTTTTTAATCCCCTACCTGAACCAAACAAATATTCAGCTAATGCAGCCGCATTAGCATCGTTATCAAGCATTACAGGAAGTTTAAACTCTTCCTTCAGAAGGTTTACTATTGGAATATGATCCCATCCTGGCAGATTTGATGGGTTTATAACTAGTCCCTTGTCTGAATCAATGGGTCCTGGAGAAATTATTCCTATTCCGCTTATATCCTCTAGCTTTATATTTGCTTCTTTAAGTACATCATAAATGCTCTTTTTGATTCTTTCAATAACAGGATATGGACCTTCCTTCGCAAGGGTTGGTACCTTAATACTCTTAATTATCCTTCCTCTTTCGTCAACAATCCCAGTATTAATCTTTGTTCCTCCCAAATCTACCCCAATAACAAGCTTACTCATATTTAAACCTCCAAATATTTATTTTCTATATAGCAACTCTAATTTAGTTTAATGCTTTAAAGTATTTGAAATAAACATCATACTTATTAAATTAATTTTAACATATTATATATATACTTTGAAATAAATTTATTCAATAAAAACATAGAAACCTGCAAAATTGCAAGTTCCTGTTAATGCTTATTTTATGTTATAAAATAAAAAATGGAGCAGGTAACGGGAATCGAACCCGCATAGCTGGCTTGGGAAGCCAGTACTCTACCATTGAGTTATACCTGCGCTACATATATATTATATATTATTTATGAAATAATGCAAGGGGCATCTATTACCAAATATGCCTTACAATAATTAAAACTCAATTGCAAAAGTAATTTCCACCTCGACATAACCAGATGGTAGAAGTTAGTCTTACAAATAATTATACTAATACTTGGAACCTCATCGTTAATAACATACAATTAATTTTTTTCAAGTTCATGTATCATCACAGATATTGCAAGAAGGTCTGCTGCACCTCCTGGACTTATGTTGTTATCATTAAATACTCTGTCCAAATCGTGTATAAATTCCTTACCCTCAACTGTTTTCATTCCACCTATCTCAACTGCAATTCCAGCAAGCTTTCCCATGAATGCTAAACCCTCCAAGCCACATCTATTTACAACTGTGGTATCTTCAACTCTGGTCATAATACCCATAAGACTGTGACATAGAGCTTCTCCAGTGGGTAAATTATAATATATACCATCTTCATACATAGGAAGACCTACTTCTAAAACTGTAGGAAGTCCTTTTTCAACCTCTCCCCTAACCCCTGTAATACCATGTTTTATGTATAGCTTTTCTCCATTTGAAAGCTTTTCATTATATTTTATATTTGCAAGTTCTCTCTCAACAATTCCATAACATATTTTTGAGCATGCTGAAGATATATTTTCTCTATTTAAGTCCCTAACGGTTTGCACACAATAACCTGCTGCTGCGGAGACAATCCCCCCAAGGAATAAAAATCCCCTATGGGTATTCACACCACCAGTAGCTTTAAACATATTCTTTTCTGCTTCTATTCCAATGCTTCTAATGGTTTTTAGTATGTCCTCTATAGGATAATCCATTCCTACCTGAGCACATAAATACATTGCATACGCAATTGATGAACTGCTTCTCATGAATGTAAAAAAATCCATATCCCTATGAACACCCGAGGAGTATGGAGATACAAGTCCAGGTGAAGGGCTTGAACTTACCTCATATAACATTCCTAGGATTGCAGCCTCACCTATTCTAAATGCGGTATGAGTGATTTTTATTCCATCATTTGCTTTTTTTAGTATTCCAATATCATATTCAATTCCCATATTAACCACCATAATTATTTATAATTTCATTTATTCTATTAAGAATTTGATTTAAACTATGTTTACCAGACCTTACACATATCCTTGCATCCTCATCACATATAATGCATTTTCTTGGAGGTATGTTTATCATGTCTCTGCCTATGGAGTTTCCGTCCTTTAAATACAAATCAATATCAAATATTCTACCTAATTCACTAGTGTCCTCTATCTCAACAGTTATTTTTTTTATAGCCTCAGGTGGCATATCGACTGCAGCAAGGATGCTCCTACCGTCAAAGCCCTTTAACTCCTTAGAAAATAATGTTTTCATACAGAACTTCTCTTTTATAATTTTAAGTAGTATTTCAAATGCTCTATATGCTTCAATTGTATTCTTATCTTTTCCTGGATAGTTTATCTTCCCACATACAACATGCAAATCATATTTTCTTGACATATCCAGTATATTATTATAACGTCTTTCTCTATCCTCTAATATTAGCTGTGAGATGTTTGTTTCCATATTATCTATCCCCTATCCACATTTTAGAAATGATGCGTAACAAGCAAATGTGAAATCTCATAATCTCATGTGGGTGGCACCAATGGCTGTGTCATTCTGAGCGTAGGGCCAAATCTTCCCATAGGTACCCTTTAAGATTCTTCACTACGTTCAGAATGACATGTGGTAGGGGCGAACAGTGTTCGCCCGTTGATGCGCATCAACAATTATAGTGCAACCTAACCCGTATGTGCCATGCAGGCGAACACTGTTCGCCCCTACATTACCACACATATGTAATAAGTCATATGGCTGCCACTTACGACGCAGTACATAGCTCCTAATGGCGAGAGTTACTTTCCTTTATCCTTTTTATTATTCCTTCTGCTTCCCTTGATAGCAGGAAACAATACGTAGACTCAGGTACTATCTTTTTTATTTCTTCCCAGCGTTCAGCTTTTATTAATTCTCTAACCCTTGATGCACTAACTGCCGCTCCATCCAATGCAATTCTTTCAACAAGTCTAACCTCCACATCATAGCTTGGAAGTACTTCCATAAGTGCGTTATTATAGCTGTTTGTAACTCCACAGTATGGTTCTGTACCTATATAACGCCTATTTATATTAAACACAGGTGCAATGTATTTTCCAAATATTCCTGCATCAAGCTTTATATATTCTAAAAGTCTTTCATCCTCCTGCCTTAAAAAATATGATGGAAATGTGTTTGAGGATATTATATAATTGCCTCCAGGTATAACATGTACATTTTTTAAGTCCTGAGTTCCCTGCTTTACAATCTCTAACCTTATTCTAAAGGGAAATAAAGATTTTTCCTCTTCAACAATGAATACCACAACCTCTTCATTTTCCTCTGCTGCCTTTTCAATAAGGTATCTATGCCCAAGTGTAAATGGATTACAATTCATAACAAGTCCAGCCTTTTTGCCATCACCCAGGCTGCTTTCTTTAAACATGTTATTTATATATTTAGAAACGTTAGCCATGCCTCCTTCTAAAAGTACAACACCACTGGTTGAGTATACCTCATTATAACCAAGTCCCATAAAAGTTCCTTTATTCTTAAGCCTTGTAAATATAAATGTTTCATTTACACCCTTTTCAAATAGTATATCAGCCACATGGGTAATAAGCTTTGCTGCAATTCCCTCTCCCTGAAGCTCTTCCTTAACTGCAAAGCATTTTAATACATTTCCAGCATAGGAGCATGTTCCAACAATTTTATCATCCATTTTTGCAACAGCTGTATATTCAACATCATTATCCAGTACAAGATCAAATCCCTTTAGAAACTCTTCAATTTGCTTTCGTTCACGGCTTTTTAAATTTATCTTTTCAATGATAATGTCATTCATATACTCACCCTTTGACTCTAAAATTTGATTGGGTTATATTATAATTAATGAAATAATATTGAACTTTGCCACCATCTATTGAAGAAGGTGACTGATTGCTGACTTAATATAAAATATTTTATTTTTTCATAATTAGGTTCTATTCCTAAAAATTCAAATAGCAAATTGAGATACTAGATAAATAAAATATAGAACTACTGCAACCTAAGGGGTGATTTTAAGGTTTTTAAAGTAGTATTGCTTATCCTCATCAGTAATTTCTCTTATAACTTTGCAAGGATTGCCTACAGCAATTGAATTAGAGGGAATATCCTTAGTCACTACGCTGCCCGAGCCAATAACTACATTATCTCCTATAGTAATTCCTGGATTTACTATAACACCCCCGCCTATCCAAACATTATTCCCAATACTGATTGGGAAGGCATATTCAATTCCTTCATTCCTTGGTTCGAAATGAATGGGGTGACCTGCTGTAAAAAGGCTTACATTTGGTGCGAACATAACATTATCACCGATTGTAACCTTTGCACAATCTAAAATTGTACAATTGTAGTTGGAATAAAAATTTTCTCCGATAAAAATATTATATCCATAATCACATCTGAATGGTGGCTCAATATATAGATTATTGCCAGCATTACCAAACAGTTTTTTTATAATTTCCATTCTCTTATCAATTTTACTTGGGTGTAAGGAGTTAAAGTCAAATAGCATTTCTTTTGCATATTGACGTTCAGATGATAATTCTTCTCCTAAGGCTTTATACGGCTTACCCTTTAACATTTTTTCTTTTTCTGTCATAAAACAGTCCCCCTAATCTTATGTGAGTGGTACCTACTTTACCATTCTCACAACATCAATAACAGTTCCATCCCTGTACTCAACAACTGCAACAATTCTATCATCTGTCTGTATCTTCTCAGGAACTCCTGTCATTTCCTCTGCAATGTTCTTGAGATTATCAATTGTAATAGTTGGAATTCCTGCTGTATTTAACTTTTGGACCAAGTCCTCCCTTAATGGATTCACTGCGACTCCTCTTTCAGTTACAACCACATCAATGGATTCTCCTGGTGTTGTAACTGTTGTTACATCATCAACTATTATTGGGAGTCTTCCTTTAACAAGCTGAGTTACAACTATGCTTAGCTTTGAACCTGCCGCTGTGTCACTGTGGCCACCAGAACCTCCCATTATTATTCCATTTGAACCTGTAGTTACATTTACATTGAATTTAGTATCTATTTCAGTTGCACCAAGTATCATAACATCCAGCTGGTTAACCACAGCACCCTTGTTATGTGGATTTCCATACAGTGAAGCTGACATTCCTAGGTGGGCTTTATTGGTTCTATAGGATTCAACTGCCTTAAGGTCAAAGCATTGAACATCAAAGAGACTTTTAAATAGTCCTTCCTCGAACATTTCAACTATATATTCAGTTGTACCTCCTGCTGCAAAACTTCCCTTTATGTTTTTCTTTTTCATAATATCCCTTACATAAGCTGCAACTGCCAAAGAGGTTCCACCTGCTCCTGTTTGGAAGGAAAAGCCATCCCTTAAAAGTCCTGAGGCTTCAATAATTCTTGCAGCGGTTTTTGCTATTCTAAGTCCTACAGGGTCCTTTGTAATTTTTGTGGTTCCTGATACTATACCCTTTGGATCACCTATTGAATCAACCTTTATAATAAAGTCCACATACTCCTGACTTATCTCTATCGGACAGGCTGGATAATCCACAAGATTATCAGTTACTGCAACTACCCTATCAGCATACATTGCATCTGATACTGCATACCCTAAGGCTCCACATGCAGATTTTCCATCAACACCGTTTATATTGCCATATGTATCACAGGTAGGTGCACCTATAAACGCAACATCTATATGTAAGTCCCCTGCTTCAATTGCCCTTGGTCTTCCTCCATGGGTATGCATGATTGCTGGATTTTCTAATAATCCCATTGAAATAGCATCTGCTACTGGACCTGATATATAATCTGCATATATTCCTGTTACAACTCCACTTTCAATATGCCTAACCAGTGGTGCGTGAATTGGGAATATGGAGCTTGCAGCAACCTTAATGTCCTTTAGTCCTGCTTTTGCTACCTCATCAAGTACCATGTTAAGAACATAGTCACCATTTCTCAGATGATGGTGAAAGGATACTGTCATTCCATTTTTCAATTCACATTCTTTTATTGCCTCACCTATTGACCTAAGTACCTTTCCCTGTCCTGGAAGTGCACTATTGATTTTAACAGACCTTTTATTAATCTCACCCAGGTTTGCATAGGCACCTGCAAATGCCTTTACCTTTCCGTATTCTTCTATAAATTCTGGAATTTCTCTTCCTAATATATTTTTCATATTCTCATACCCCCTATAAAAGTCCTGCAAGCTGTGCTTTTTTTATTATTGTCTCTGCCCTTGCGATAATAGGAGCGTCAACCATTTTCCCATCGAGGGAGAATACCCCCTTGCCCTCTCTTTTTGCCTCTTCAGTAGCCTCAATAACCCTTTTTGCATATTTTATTTCGCCCTCAGTAGGTGCGAATACATCATGTATAGTTTCTATCTGCCTTGGGTTTATGGCTGCTTTACCTGTCATTCCAAGTGACTTAGCCTTGCTTATATCATTTATAAAGCCTTCAATATCATCTAAATCAGTGAATGGAGTATCAATTGCATCTACCCTAAGTGCTCTGCAGGCTGCTGCAACCTTAGATCTTGCATAGAATATTTCCTCCCCAACCTTTGTTCTCTTTATTCCAAGGTCAGCTGTTAAATCCTCTGCACCAAGAAGTACTCCAACATTTCTATTTGATGAATTTACAATGCTGTATACATTCTCAAGTCCATAGGCAGTCTCAATAAGAGGAAATAGCTTAATGCTTCCCTTTTTAAATCCCTTTTCTTCTTCTATTTGTGACAGCATTTCATCAACAGTAATTATATCCTCTGCTGTTGCCTTTGGAACCATTAACCCATGGGGCAAAGCCTCTGCTATTTCTAAAACATCCTTCTTACCAAACTCTGTTGATAGTGGATTAATTCTTACAACTATTTCTGAATTGTAAAAATTAATACTTTTAATTGCATTTCTAACTAATATCCTTGCAGTATCCTTTTCTGATATTGAAACTGCATCCTCAAGACATAGAATAACACTATCCGCTCCTAATATGCCCGCATTTTGAAGCATTCCAGGGTTATTTCCCGGAACAAACAGCATTGTTCTTCTTAATCTATCCATCCTGGCTCCTCCTAAACTGCTCTTTTAATTGCTGCTTCGACCCTTGCCCTTATGGTAAAATCCAGGGCTCCTCTGTCCTTTGCAACAACTAACGCATTTTCTACCTGTAGTCTATCAAGCGTTTCTCTTATAGACTTTTCTATTTGCTTTCCAAACTGTTTCATAACAATACTTTCAATATTTATCTCAATTCCACCCTCACTTGGTTGTACCATTATATAAATATCGTTGGATTCCATGGTACCTGCCTTTGCTGGTTTTGCTATTTTCATTTCTACACCACCTATTTTATTGAGTTAAGGTATTCCTTTTGCCCAATTTCATAATAATCATTACCCTCTGAGTCTATAACCACAACCATTGGAAAATCCTCTACATAAAGCTTTCTTAGAGCCTCTGAACCTAAATCCTCATATGCAATAATCTCTGAGGATTTAACAGTTTTTCCAGTTAGAGCAGATGCCCCTCCAATAGCGCCAAAGTATACCGCTCCATGTTTTTTCATAGATTCTACAACCTCTGTGTTTCTATATCCCTTACCAATCATTCCCCTAAGTCCCTTTTCAATTAACCCAGGTGAATAGGCATCCATTCTTCCACTTGTGGTAGGTCCTGCAGAACCTATAGGCTGCCCCAACTTTGCAGGAGTTGGTCCTACATAATATATGACCTGATCTCTTATATCAAATGGCAGCTCCTTACCTTCTTTTAAAAGCTCCACCATTCTTTTATGTCCTGCATCCCTTGAAGTATATATATATCCAGTTAATAGAACGCTGTCTCCAGCCTTTAGCTCTTTTACTTTTTCTAGTGTCAAAGGAGTTGTTACTCTCTTTTCCATGTTAACCCTCCTAGCATTTTAAATTAATATGTAAATTTAGTGCGCTCTTGTGTGGTTATGCGTCGTAAGTATTTTTCGGGTTCATGAAACCGAGGGTTCACCGTAGTGGCCGATGCCCACATCGGCTTTGGGCATTTTGGTAACATGGGATTCCCACTATTGATGCAGATATCGCCATAACCGTCGATGCCCTGTCGATGTGGGCATCGACCACTACAATAGGGGTCAGCAATCATAACAATATAATTCAAAATTCAAATGATACTAAGACGCATCATTCATATACTGTATCTTACTACCTTATATATGCATCTCCACGTGCCTTGTTGCGTGGCAGTTTATGTTTACTGCTACAGGAAGGCCTGCTATGTGGGTTGGATAGGTTTCGATATTAACTGCAAGGGCCGTGGTTCTTCCTCCGAAGCCCTGTGGTCCTATTCCAAGCTTGTTTATTTCTTCTAATAAGTCCTCTTCAAGCTTTGCATAGAAGGGATCCGAATTTCTTACATCAGTTGATCTTATTAGTGACTTTTTAGCGAGATATGCTGATTTTTCGAAGGTTCCTCCTATTCCAATTCCAACTACCAAAGGAGGGCAGGCATTTGGTCCAGCTTCCTTCACTACTTTTAACACAAAGTTTTTAACTCCTTCAATACCTTCTGATGGCTTAAGCATCTTAAGCTGACTCATATTTTCACTTCCAAAGCCCTTAGGTGAAACTGTAATTTTAAAATCATCCCCGGTCACAATACTATAATGAATTATTGCAGGTGTATTATCCTTTGTGTTTACTCTGCCATTAAGAGGGTCTCCTACAACTGATTTTCTAAGATAGCCTTCCTCATAGCCCTGCCTAACTCCCTCATTTACAGCATCCTCTATGCTTCCATTAGTAACATGAACATCCTGGCCTATTTCCAGAAATACAACTGCCATTCCTGTGTCCTGACACATTGGCATATTTTCATTTGCAGCAATGTCTGCATTTTTTATAAGTATGTCTATTATTTTTTGAGCTACTGGAAAGATTTCCCTATCCTTTGCCTCAGCAAACCTTCTTCTCATGTCCTCAGACTGATAGTAGTTCGCATTTATGCACATTTTTTTTACTGTTTCAGTGATTTTTGATGCATTAACCTCTCTCATGTTTACCTCCATATACAGAAGTCGGAAGTCAGAGAGCAATTGATTCATAGCCTATCCTTAACTTCCGACATTTATTTTATTTTGCCTAATTAACTAAAACTTTGATTGACATCTTATAGTGTCATTCTGAATTCATGGATGCCTCTTAAGATCCTTCACTACGTTCAGGATGACAAACCCGTTTTCCGTAGGTTTACAGAACTAAACCTTACAAGAATCAAATACGACCTTAATTTTATTTTCTCTTGTCTCTTGCATTCGCCAATGCTATCACTCTATTCATTTCATTATATACTATCATAAAACCTTCATCAACACCCATACCTGGTTTTGCAAGACACTGGTCTGCACCACATGCTATTGCAATATTTGTACAAACCTGAGCTGAACGATCTGTTTCATTACAGGTTCCACCACAGTATGCACCAATACCATTCTGTTTACAATATAGCAATGATTCAACTATATTATTAACTCCACCGAGGTCAGGAGTTTTAACTTGAATCATATGTCCAGCCTTCTCATCAGTAAATAGTTTAATATCCTCCCAAGTGTTGCACCATTCATCTGCAACCAGTTCAACATTTATATGCTTTTTCTCAAGTGCAATTCTTAAACTCTTTAGAGCCTTCCACTGGGCTTCTCTCTCTTCAACGTCCATTGGACCTTCAATTCTAAGGTGTAATGGCTTTGCTGCGACCTCAAGTTCTCCAATATATTCTGCCATTTTTTCAATATCATTATCAAATGCCAACCCTATTGTCCCATAAACATCAAGATGAAGTACAGGTAGGTACTCTTCAGAAGTTCTAAGCTCCAATACTCTGTCCCTTAACCACATTATATATTCCTTTAAAAGTTCTCCCTTCTTTCCTAGTTTTTCTTCAACATTATTTATTAGTCCATGTGGTAAAACATTAGCACCCTTAATAATCATCTTATCAACATTATTGTATCTATCATCACCTGATTGAGTGAATATTGGTATGCCCTTAAGTTCAACTCCAGTACTGTATTCATTTTTTATAACTTCAGCCATTGTGATTTTGTTTGACTTTGCTGCAGCATCAAGTATTGCCTGAGTTACTCCATATCTAATTGCAGTGTGAAGTCTTTTACCTTTAACTGTCATACCGTCAATTTCTTCTGCAGTTTCTTTAAATCTGTTAATATCCTTTCCAATAAGCTTTGGTGCTATATATTTCTCGATAACTGGAATGAAATCCTCTGCAAGGAATAATGGATCCCTTCCACCTGCTCCTGAGTATTGAACTGCCGCACAGTCTCCATGTGCAACTTGACCATCTTCTAATACAAGCATAACAGAAATAGATTCTCCTGCCTGTCTAACCTTAGTAAAGCCTTCTGTTACTGGCTCCCCAACATATGTAAAGCCATCATGCTTTGCTCCTTTTTTAATAGCCCTTTGATCATCAAAATAAAACCCTGTTCTTCCAGCAGAACATACAACATCTATTACTTTCATTTTTAAATTCCTCCATATTTTGTGATTATTTTTTGTTTAAAATAAATCATATTTTTATTCATTGCTCTGTAGGGGCGAACAGTGTTCGCCCGTTTACTGGCATTTTAATCAATTTTATAACCTCATATGATAGTGCATACGGGCGAACACTGTTCGCCCCTACATTGACATTTACCAGGTTATACATTTTCAACATATCGATTATTATTTATTTTCAGGTCTTCCAACTAGTACTCCATTTCCAACTGCAAATATATCATCAACAACCATTTGAAAGCTTACATCTCTTCCCTCATATTTTGCTCTTTTTTCAAGAAGTTCTCTATTAAAGTCCTTAATTTCCTTTGTAAAAGGTATGTTTCCAAACTCTAAGAATCTTACTGCTCCATTATTATCTCTTGCAGGTAATATTTTTCCAGCATTATATTTGCTAGGTGCAAATGGTATGTCAATGACACCTATTTCAAATGCCTTTACTGTTCCAACTGCTATATCTCCCATTCCAAGTTCAAATACTTTGTCAAGTATACATTTTGTTTCAGTTTTTATAATAGCTATTTCATCAGCTAACTCCTTTAACATTGGAAGTCTTTGTCCCTTTAGTAGATTTAGTGTGGTTTTAGTAGCTTTAATACCAGCTGAATTAGCCTCCTTTGTTGGAATTCCTATTGCTTCATGTGGAGTTTTAACTATTACTTTCGTTGCTCCTGAGAGTGCTGCAGTTGCTGCTCCCCATGAAATTAGTCCGAATGCCTTTGATTCATCAGCTGGAAAACCTCCCATCCACTCATGGAATACAGTTGTCAATTCCACGTTAAATCCATATTTTTTGAAGTATTCTTCCGCTAATTCCACAAGTGCTCTGATCGCTGCAACGTCCTGAATCAGATTCCCGCACTGTCCATATCCTAATGTGAGGTTAACAACTCCCTGTTCTGCAGCCAAAAGTCCTTCAATTATTGCAACTGCATTTGACATACTTGGCGGAACTAATGTACCAGTTAATGGTCCAAATGGCTCTCTGTTTAAATGTATTCCCATTTCTTCATAAATCCCAACTAATCTGTCACAGTACTGCCAATCTAGAAGAGTTCTTTCAAGACTCACGCTCTTAGCATAAGGAATATTATATGATATTCCACCACCTTCATTTGACGTCCAGCCACTTGCATGGATTATTTCAGTTAACAGCCTTGCATCAGGTGTACCATGCCTTGCTTGAAGTGGAAGATTAACTGCTTCAAAAACTCTTCTACAGCCTGGCACTCCATGATTAACGACCGGAAACCCATTAAGCATGGAACGTCCGGCCTTTTCACTTTCTTTCATTCCAATTTCACATTCATTATATTTGTTTTGTCTTGTATAGCTATCTATGGTTGAAGGAAGTAGATCTGCTCCTCCTTCATTTTGAAGGAAGGTTAACAATTCAATATGTGCATCAATAAGTGCAACTCCTGCCCTTGGTTGGGCAAGAGTTATGCCCTCATTCTTAGCCTTCTTTAGCTTTGCAGAAAAATTCTTATTTTCTGGCACCTTTTTCAAATAATCAGCAGCTTCTTGAAGATTTACATCCTTTCCTGTTGTCCACTGCTCTAGTACTTCCTTCCTGGTATTAAAGAATTCCTCATTAGTCCACTTTTTATTCTTAAGCTCCATTCCTATTCCTCCTACAATTTATGCACTTTATGCTTTTACAATATATTTCTTCATTATTCGAACTGCAATATCTGGATATTTCTCAGCAAGAAGACCCATGGCTGATAATATATATTTTCTATCCACCAGTATATCTGGATTTTCAGGCTTTAAATAATTTGGGCTTTCCATGTTAAAAAGTCCTGCACAAAGAATCTTTTTAGGATTTTGACTGTGTACTAAAATTCCCCCTGTACCTATTAGATATTTTGTATTTAATAAATCCTTTCCTACCTGGGAATATATAATTCCCATTGGAGTATAAACACTTTCTATAATTCCAACATGTCTTTCCATTGCTATTTCCGTTGCAACCATTCCCATTGCCTCATCAAATTCAATCTCCTCAGTTTTTTGAGGAAGTATGTTTACATTGCTCTGTAAATACCTGCATCTTTCTTCAACATCATACTCAATATTAGGTATAAACTTTTTTATCCTTTTAGTAGTTGCTGTTTCCCATAGAGAAATTGCACTTACCCTCATTCCCAGGTCACCCTCAACAGTTCTTTTTGCATAGGGCTCCTGTAATCCTCTCAGTGTAACTCCTGGCTTCGTAGGTTCTCCGTCGGATATAGAATGGACGTCTGTTGTAGCACCACCTATATCAACTACTATTAAGTCTCCTATTCCTTCTTCCTTGTCACTGCCATCTGCCAAAATTCTTGCAGCCTTTAATACCGCTGCAGGTGTAGGCATAAGTATTCCACTTATAAAATTCTCTGCATTTTTCATTCCCTTAGCTTCAACTATTTTTTGCATAAATATTTCTCTAATTACTTCCCTAGCAGGCTCAACATTTAAAACATTCAACCTTGGCATTACATTATCAGTAGCTTTATAATAGATCTTGTTTTCTTTGAATATATCCTCTATTTCATCCCTTGCATTTTTATTGCCTGCAACTACCACAGGAACATCCTTTATGTGTTCTGCAATAAGAATTGCATTATGAATAATACAATCCTTGTTACCTCCATCAGTTCCACCTGCAAGAAGAATAATGTCTGGTTTTCTACTCTTTATCTCAGCCATTTCACTTTTTGTTAGTTCATAACTGTATACTCCAAGTATTCTGGCTCCTGCTCCAAGAGCTGCCCTTTTTGCTGCTTCAGCAGTAAGTTCAGGTACAAGCCCCACAGCAATCATCTTAAGTCCACCTGCTGCACTGCTGCAGGCAAGCTTATCTATATAATTGATTTCTTTTCCAGAAACCTCATTCTCAAGCTTTTCATATGCCTTGTTAAAACCTATCATTATATCAGTATTTACTGTTGTTAAATCCTTGGAAGTTCCAATTATTTCTTCATTTTCAATATCCACTGCTGTAAGTTTTGTGTAAGTGCTTCCAAAGTCAATTAATAATATAGCATTCATTTTATCACCTTCAAAAATTACTCTATTCCAAGATCCTTCTTTAGATCTGCTATTCCAGCTTCCGGTGCGCTTCCTGGTGGATAAACTCTGTTAAATCCCATATCTAAAAATCTCTGTTCCACCGACTTCCAGTCCTGCTTTCCTACTACTAGGTTTCCTCCAGCATATAATATTATGTCCTTTAATCCTGCTTCACTGCATTTTTCTCTAAGACCTCTACAGTCTATTTCCCCATGTCCATAAAGGGATGATACCATTATTGCCTCAGCATTTGTTTCAATGGCAGCATTTATAAAATCCTCCTGAGGACTCAAAACTCCTATGTTTATTACATTAAATCCAGCCTGTGTAAATGCAAAGTCAAGTATTTTGTTTCCAACTGCATGACAGTCTGAACCGATAACCCCTAGAACAATAGTTTTTTTCATCGTAAATCCTCCCTCATTACCTATATATGATTTTTTGATTCCATAATTTTTGATATAATTGCTTTAACTGATCCTTGATCCAGGCTATAGTCAAAGCTTATTACTTCTTTTCTATTATTTCCTGTAAGAAGTTTTTTAACATCCTCTCTCCTACCAGGTGATACAATTATCACATCTGATGCTTCTATTACATCTTCTATATCACCTTGAAGTCTGCTGGTGGTTGCATAAATCTCATCAATATCAATTCCAGATGACTTTATTGCGTTTTCAACCTTGAATTGAAACTCCTTTGATATACAAACAAGTCCAAATTTTGTTTCTCTTGGATACCTGGCTATTT
The DNA here is from genome assembly GCA_041639705.1 of Clostridiaceae bacterium. Classification (GTDB taxonomy): domain Bacteria; phylum Bacillota; class Clostridia; order Clostridiales; family Caloramatoraceae; genus JARDZI01. The sequence continues at coordinate 20,424 of JBEQBT010000007.1, forward strand.
TTACAATTGTATCAAGGCATGGATTTATTGCTACTCCAAGTACCTCCTTATTTATATCAACTGTTAGTTCCTTTACCTCATTAACGTGATTAAATGTGGCAATTAAAATTTGAGCTTTCTCAAGTGTCTTTTGAGTTTCTCCATCTCTGTCCTTAAGCTCTGCTACAACCATTGGAGTAACATTCACATTTGCTAGTTGGCTTAATTCCTTAGCAAATACCCTTGCCTGTTCTATGTTACACTCAACAAACACAGCATTTACTTCTTTCATGATTTCTTCTTTTTCCTTAACTCGTTCATTAACTAGAAGAAGAAATTCCATTGGATCCACTCCCTGTTCTAGTGCTTCTTCAAGCCCAAGGTCTATTATCTTCAAAAGCTTATCCTTGGCACTGTGATGTTTCCATGATTTTGTCTCTTCAGCAACAAATGTGCCCCTCCCCTGATAGGAAATTAGGACACCTTCCTGCTCTAAAAGGTTATATGCAGCACTTATGGTATTTCTACTTGTATTAAGCTTTTGTGATAATTCTCTTTCAGTGGGCATTTTAGTCCCTATTTTTAGGTTTCCATTTTTTATATCATTCATTATTTGGTTTTTAACCTGAATATATATAGGAATACCACTTTTCCTATTAACTGTTATATCCATTTCTTCACCTCATTACATAGATCAATTGGCATATTGGATTAAGCCATTTACAGTGTAGCATACCCAAAATATTAAAACTAATTTCTTTTTTGTGGTATTAAGGAATATTAAACTTAGATATAAGAAATATTAAGATTTCCCCTATATATCATATGTTTTTCTCGCTATTCCTGCCTTTTACTACAAAAATAAAGGAGCCATTAGGCTCCTTTTAAACTTAATCCCTGTGTACTTGTATACATTTTTTCTCCATTTATAGATTGAACTGTGTTCATTAATCCATTAATCCTTTTTTCGTAGTCCTTGAGTCCAATTTGGAGTTTTACTATTTCCGACTGACAATCTTTTATGAACTCCTCTTTATTCATATTCATAAGCTTAATATCAAATTTGTTTGTGTAATTTTGTCCAGTAACATTTATAGCTATTGGACCGCTATTTGCTGCTGCAATAATCTTCTTTATCCACACCTTTTTAGAATTAAGCTCCCTATCATCCAATATTAATAATTCATCAATACTAATTCCTATATGCTCTTCTATAGATTTTATAATTGCATAGTACATATAGAATGAAGCCTTTTTAGGTTTTTTAATATTTAAAATTTCTCGATTCCTAATTATACATTCTTCCCAATTAGCATCGCATTTAAATTCAACTTCATCAAAACTTGCTGCAATAATATCCCCAGATTTTGAATCCCTGCCTGCAACATTTTCATATGAAAGGTAGGCAACCTCAAATATACAGTCATAAAACTCATGCTTTGGTTCAATAACTCTTGCCTTCAATATATCACCCTCAATCTAATAAAACCACACAAGATATCACTAAAACATATTCTAATTTTATCAACTATGAAGAATATATTCAAATGTAATTGATGGTTAACATACCATTAGAGGGGGTACTGGAAACTATTAAGCTAATACTGCAGGTTTTAAAAAGAATGGGTTATAATGAATATTAAATTATATCTGCCACTACAGTATGGTATGAAAAAGGTGACAAGTATCTTTTGGTTACGAAGCATAACCACATAAAAAAGTCTAGGCATTAAACCCAGACTCTTTATATGGTTATTTAGTTATAAAGCTAAAACTGTATTGATTTATCATACTTTTACCCTGGCTATCCTTTACCCCTGCTGCAGGTATTATAAATGTATATCTCGTGGCAGAGGTTAGTTTAGTCCTTGGATTAATTGTAAGAGTGTTACCTTTCACTCCAAAAGTCGTCAAAACTGTTCTTCCATTTTGGTCCTTAAGCAATAGTCTTTTTATATTAGTTCCATATGTCACATTTTTATTAAATACTATTGTAAATATGCTGTAGTCAGCATTGTATTTTACCTCATTTACAGTAAGAGCATCCTTGTTTGTTTCACCTGTTTTGGTAGTAAAATTTACAATTATATCTTCTTTTAACTGATTTTCAGATTTATCTGTAATAGCAGCTAAAGGAATTCTTAGTGTGTAGGATGAAAGCTCTTCTAATGGCTTTACTGGTTTAATTGTTAATGTATCCTTTATTATCTCTGCAGTATAAGGAACATTTTTCATATTTCCATTTGTTAGAGTAATTTTATTAAATAATTTACCTTTTATAACATTTTCACTAAACACTATGGTAAAAGCAGAGCCAATATCAATATTTCTGCTCTTATTAACAGGAGTAATGCTCTTAACCTGGGGAGGAATTTTTTCTAGGTCGGTTTTAAACTCCAACAAAAAATCGTTTTTAGATACTCCATCCCAATAATCCTTAACTCCACCTACAGGCAACAGCAATGAATAGCTTGTATTATTTTCAAGGTTACGTTCAGGTTTTATAATAATTTTATCATCAACTATATCAATGTTAAATTTAATAGTATTGTCCTGACTGTCCTTTAAAACAATATTATCAAAATTATCTCCCTTTAATATTTTATCATTAAAGGTTATTTCAATAGGAGCATCTATTTGAACATCACTAGAGTTATTTGCAGGCTTGACAAATTTAATAACTGGGGAAAACCTCTCAAAGCCTGTTGTAAAGCTAATTGAACTGCTGCTTACAAACGTATTTTCCCATATATCCTTTACTGCTCCATATGGAATGGTCAATATGTACTTGGTGTTATATCCAAAATTCAAGTTGTTTACAGGAATGATTTTAATGGTTTTATCTGCTAGTTCTTTTACAATTGGTAATTCATTATAGTTAACATCTCTTAATGAAATAAAATCAAAGTTTTCACCCTTCTGAATCTCCTCATTGAATATTATAGTAATGCCTCCATCTACTGTAGTATTTAATGCTCCATTAGCAGGGAAGCTCTTATATATATAAGGATTAAATCTCTCAATGTCTGTTTTGAATTTATACTCATAATCCTGCTTTAAAGGTATACTTGAATAGTTTATTACTGCACCATAGGGAATTGTATAGTTATATGTTGTATTGTACTCTAACGATGTCTTTGGTCTAATATTTAGTATATTATTATTAATAGATAAGTCAGTAGGGACAACATTATTCTTTTCATCCTTGAGGATTATATCAAATATAGTTTCCCCCTGTTTAATATTTTCACTAAATGTAACATTAATAGTGCTGATAACAGCTGCTTCTGTTATTCCATTTTGGGGGCTTGCATCAGTAACTTTTGGGCTTTGCATTTGAGATTCTGTTGTAAAATTAAAAGTATATGCACTTTTAGCAGATGCTCCTGACAACCCTTTTACTGCGCCCTGTGGGATTGTTACTGTATATGTAGTGTTATATGCTAAGTTAAAACCATTTTTAGGAGTAATATACAACACACTGCTATTTATTGATACATTTATCGGAATATTTCCGCTCTTGTCTTTAACTGTTATGCTACTTAATCCTGTATCGCTGAATATTCTTTCGTTGTAAAATATTTGGATTGGATTATTTATAGATATATACTTTGCATCTTTGGATGGTCTAGATAAATTAACCTTTAGCTCTCCTGCTGAAGGTTTGGTTGTAAAATATAATGGCTGTATATAACTACTCATATTTCCAGATATATCTGTTACTGAACTATAAGGTATATAAATATAATAGAAAGTATTATATTCTAATTCTTGAAGGGGTTTTATAGTCAAAGTGTCACCATTTATTCCAATATTAACAGGAACCTTTATGTTATTTCCATGTACTAGATTGATTTTTTCAATTTCTTGTCCAGCCTTGATTTTTTCTGTAAATTTAATACTTATGGTACTATTTGTCTCAATTTCTCTTGCCTGGTTTACTGGTATTGTAGATATTATTGTTGGTCTTATGTAGTCTCCTGCAGTTACAACATATGTTGTGAAATCTTCATTAAGAGTATTTTCTGCTTCATCCTTTACTGCATTATAAGGAACTATAATGGTATAATAACTTCCATAATTAAGAGAATTGGTGGGAGATATACTCAGTGTTTGTCCAGTAATTGTGGAGGTTACTGGAATTCTTAAATTATTTGAATCCATTAATGTAATATTTGAGAATCCAGTGCCATTTTCAATATCACTATTAAATACAATTTCAACCTCCTCATCTATACCAATTATTCTATTATATATAGTGGAGTTACTGTTTACAACTCTTAATGTACTTGCAGCTACAGCATGTTGAGTGTCATTGAATAGCAATAAAAACGCAGCAAGTATAAACATAATAAAAACTCTTTTTTTGCTTAATTCCATTATTTAGCCCCCAATTCTTTGGTTTTGTCAATGTGTATAATAATATAATTATAACGTAATTTTCATACTTCTACCATATTAATGCTAATTATAATATCATAAAGTATATATACATGGTTACTTATTGTATTGTATACTAATGTATATGCATAATTTTAGGGAGTGAGTAAAGATGTGGTCAATAATAATAAGTCTTGCTGCTGGTATAGTAATAGGGATCTTAGGTTTTATTCCTAAAAAATATTTAAGGTTTAACTCCAAGTTCCAGCAAATAGGTGTAATACTACTACTTTTCTCCATGGGTGCTTCAATCGGAGCAAACAGAAATTTGCTTCAAAAGCTTAACACCATTGGATTAAAGGCTATTACATTTGCAATATTAACTTGTTTATTTAGTATTATTTTTACATATTTAATAACTTGTAAATTTTTTAAACAGAATGTGAGGGAAATCAACAAATGATGTATTTAATACTTGCTTCACTAGTATTTGGAATTCTATTTGGTTATTTTATTCTTCCATCAGGAATAATATCTAACCTTGATAAAATTGCTTCCTTTGCCCTTAACCTTCTGATTCTTTCTGTCGGAATAGATTTAGGAACAAATAAAGAGGTTTTCTACAGTATTAGGGAAACAGGTTTCAAGATACTTTTAATACCTGCTTCAATAATATTTGGAAGCTTGTTCGGTGGAGCAATTGCGACTTTAATATATGGAATGCCAATGAACCTTGGTCTTGCAATTTCATCAGGCTTTGGCTGGTATAGCCTTTCTGGGGTAATACTCTCTAATATCTCTAGTCCGGAGGCTGGAACAATTGCCTTTTTAACAAATGTATTTAGGGAATTAATTGCAGTACTTACCATACCTTTATTAGCAAGGAAGCTTAACCATTTAACAGCTATATCCCCTGCAGGAGCAACTTCAATGGATACCACTCTACCTCTCATATCTGAAGCTACAGATAGTAAAACCATTGTTGTATCCTTCATAAATGGTGCCATTTTATCTTCTCTAGTACCTGTTTTAGTTCCATTGTTATACAATCTAAAATAATTATAAAAATATGTATAACATAAGCCTCTTTGTAAAAGATAATAATAATTACATAAAGGGAGGTTTTTATTATGCCTGAAAATCCAAAATGCACAGTAGTTAATTGTTTGTACAATTCCAACTATGTTTGTAATGCAAACCAAATAGAGGTAAACTCCCATGGTTCTGCAATTACAAATACAAGTGCTGAGACACAGTGCCGAACATTTAAACCCAGGTCTGTTTATAGAACAATTGGTTTTAAATAAGAAATGACCTACTGCCTAGGTCATTTCTTATTTTATATCTAATACTCCTAATTATATTTTAAAAGCAATCTTAATGTATATAGTTACTATAAAATACTTATTGAAAAACATACGTAATTAAATTATAATAAGTTATATATTCCATATTTTGGTAATGAGATTTTATAAATCTTTTGAAGGGGGTGTTTGTTTGTCATTTCTTAGACACCTATATTTAAAGAAAAAATCTAGTTCCTACACTCTTATAATAATTCCAGGGAAATATGGTTCATCTAAATCTCTTATCATTCCTAAATGGTTAATAGCGACTTTAGTTTTACTATTTTTAAGTCTTTTTACAGGTTTATTTCTATTTTTAACCGACTACTCAACGATAAAAGAACAAAATACTAAGAGAATGGAGGATATAGAAGCCCTTAAAGTACAAACTATGACACAGCAACAAGAGCTTAACTCTTATCAAGAAATTGAAGAAGATCTTAAAAATAAGCTTGAGGAATTAAAGGGAATAGAAAACCAGTTAAAGAGCCGCTTAAGCAGCGAAGTGGAAACTAAAACAGCATCCACTATTACTCTAACCTCTAATCGTATAAATTTTCTAGAAGTCAATGAAGAAATTAAGAATCTCTATTCACTAATTGCTAGTTATGATAGAAAGATTTCTGAAGAGAAAAGAATCCCAAGTATTTTACCAAGTGCAGGTAGAATTTCAAGTTATTTTGGGAGGCGGCCAAACCCTGTAAGCAGGGGAAAAAGTGAAACACACTATGGGGTTGATATTACAAACTCATATAAAACCCCAATAAAAGCTTCAGCAGATGGTGTTGTTGAATATGCAGGATGGTTAAATGGTTATGGATATGCAGTCATAATCAATCATCAAAACGGATATAAAAGTGTCTATGGACATAATTCAAAACTATTGGTTAATAAATTCCAAAACGTAAAAAGAGGACAAACCATATCCTTGATGGGCAGTACAGGCAGGTCTACGGGAACTCATGTGCATTTTGAGGTAAGGCTCAATGGGATTTCTATTAATCCATTAAAAATTACAAAAGGAGGAAATTTATAATGTTTACTAATCAAAGAAAGCCTCAAGATAGCCAAAGGATTGATACTATAATTGGTCCTTCTTCAAATATTGAAGGTAAAATTAATGCGACCGGGACTGTAAGAATTGATGGAAAATATGCAGGAGATATTTTCACAGATGAGGATGTGCTTGTTGGAGAAAATGGAGTTATAAATGGTAATATTAATTCTAGAAATGTATCAATTTCTGGTAAAGTTAATGGTAATATCATTTGTAATGGTCTTTTAGAACTCCTCCCAACCGGACAACTCGATGGTGATATAGAAGTTAAAAAAATATCCATTAGCGATGGTGCTATTTTTAAAGGAAAATGCAGTATGAACCTTGAGCAAATATTAAGTACATAATTTTTAAATTATGGGTTTATATGAGGATGTAAAATTATGTGGCATTGATTGCCACTTTTTTTGTAACCTTTTTTCAAACCTTTGCATAGATTATTATAAAGGTGCATTTTGACACAAACTGACAGCATATATTAATTTTATGAAGGAGAGTGCATATATGGATTTAGGAAGTCTTTTTTCAGGGCTTGGATTTACTCCACCAAATAATTCTGATCCTATTCCTAATACAACTACCAATACAAGCTCTTTGAGTAATTGGATAATAATAATTATTATACTAATTGTTGCTTTTCGTTATGGCAATCTAAGGTCATGGTTTACCCCTCCTGTTTATAACGATCCAGCTTCACCCATAAATACTAATAAGAAACGACATAAAAAACATCATAAACACCATGATGAAGAAACAGATTTTAATAATCCCTATCCCAACTATCCACCGTCTCAGCAATTCCAAGGGCCTTTTGGTCAGTTTAATGGGGTAGGTATTTAATATAAATGTACTATAGAGCATTATCTATGTATCTTACTAATATTGTACATTTCAATATAATATTTAATGGGAGGATATGTAATGTCAAGAAACCGTAAATATAAATATGCTTATAACAATGGAAATTCTTCTCCAAACTTCTACATGCTCTTAATACTTGTATTGATAGTACTTCAATGGTTTAGAGTGTATGCTCCTACAGTAAGCCCAGCTGCATCGGGAGTATTACCTGAACCAAATTTAGTAACTAATGGAGGTTTATTCATAATAGCCCTATTCTTTCTTGTTGCATGTAATTGTGAGACTTCACCCAATAATTATAGAGCACAAAGGCAGCACCACTAATGGGTCAGTAACATCAAGGGATGGATTATCATCCCTGTACATAAAAATGAAAGAGGTGTGAAATAATGGGCCATCATAATAAAAAAGCCACCCAAAATACAACCACATCTGCACCAAATCCTCCATTTGATATTAATCATATGGGTCAGCTTTTAAATAATGTAGACATAAATTCTATGTCAAATATGCTAAATAATATGGACATAAATCAAGTGATATCAATTCTATCAAAAGCATTTACCCAACCTATAAATACTTTATCAAACAATGTACCTAGTGATACTGGCAATAGTACTTCAAATGTTCCTCCTACTGACATACCTAGTAATTCATCCATCAATACTTCTAATGATGCTCAAAAATCAGAATATTTTAATCCTTTAAAAGCATTTAATGTAGCTGACTCCAATCCGGCGAATAAATCAATCCCATCTCCATTAAGCCCAGTACTTCCCCTAAACGACCCTACGGTCATGATCCTTAATTCTTTAAAGCCATTTCTACCATCTGATAAGTGTAAGGTAATTGATAATATGATACAAGTGTATGGTATAAAAACAGTAATTGATAAAATTTTTCCTCCATCAGCTCAAATAAATAGCTTCCAGGAAAAGAATAATGCTAATGAGAATAAATCCGAAGAACAACCTAATAACAAACCAGAAGCTATAGAATAATGTTCATTAAAAATATATCTAAATTAGTCTAAAAGGGGGTTTTACCCCTTTTTTATTTCTTTTTGTAACCTTTTCTCTATTTCTCGAATAAATTATTATTAGAAAAGCATTGACATATTTCGACCTATTAAATTTGACATATGCTTTAGATATTCTATCAATTATTATCTAGAACGGGTGTATATGAAAGGAGGACATATTATGTATTACGGATATAATTCCAGATATAATCCTGGGCAAAGTACAGGTTATAATTCCTTCAATCCATACCAATTTATAATACTGGTCCTAATAGTACTTCAATGGATGCTGCATCCTTCTGATGATCCTAATAATCTTGTAAACAATGGAGGACTTTTCATAATAGCATTATTCGGACTCATTCTCTGCAGCTGTTTTAGTACCCCTAAAGTAGTTTATGTACCAGTGACCGTTAGAAGAAGATGGCTTTTTTAAATAATTTTAATTCAATATTTATAAGATGAAATATAAGGATAAAGCTCAATTTTTGTAACAATTTAAATTTATATGAATACATTATATTGAGAAGTATCGACACACAATTCGACAACAGAATTTTAAACTTCTCAAAATTAATATTTAGAAAAATACTAATTTTAAAAAGGAGGGGCTATTATGTTAGGTTATGGTGGATACGGTGGATACGGACTAGGTCCAATGGGCGGTGGAGTTGGTATGGGTGGTGGAAGTGGCTTCAATGCTTGGACTTGGATCATTTTAATTCTTATAGTTTTACAGTGGTTTAGAGTAGGTCACACTGGTTTTGGTGGTATAGGTGGAGTTCCTGGTGTTCCCGGAGGCGCAGAACAAGGCTTAATGGCTAATGGTGGTTTATTCATAATCGCTATATTCCTTCTTGTTGCATGTGGCTGCTTCAAAGGCTCATATTAATAAAAAAACAAGAGATTTCTTATTCACAATACTTAAGATGGAAAATAAGATCAAATGATATATAGCAATTTTATTTGAAAGGAGAGAATATTATGTTCGGATTTGGTGGCGGATCTGGTTTCAATGCTTGGACCTGGATTATTTTAATCCTTATTGTTTTGCAGTGGTTTAGAGTAGGTCACACTGGTTTTGGTGGTGTAGGTGCGGTTCCTGGTGTTCCTGGTGTTCCAGGTGTTCCTGGAATTGGAGGAGCTCCAATAGTTGCAGAACCAGGCTTAATGGCTAATGGTGGTCTATTCATAATCGCTATATTCCTTCTCGTTGCATGCGGCTGCTTCAAAGGCTCATATTAGTTAAAAGCAAGGGGGTTCTATCCCCCTTGTATAACCTGAATATACTGTAGTCTGAAATATAACGAGAATGTAGAAAGCGAGGTGGGAGTATGAATTTAGGTGCTCTTTTCCCAAACCTTGGGGAACCTGCTGCACCAACTGCTGCTTATCCTAGTTCCGCTGGTGGTTCGGGTTTTGGTGGATTGTGGATTTGGATATTAATAATACTTGTATTCTTCTTCTTATTCAGAGGATCCAGTTTAGGCGGGTTAGGTTTTGGTAAGCCAGTATATGGTGCTCCTCCCGGCTTTGGTAGAGGCGGCTTATTTGGTGGATATTAATAAAGTTTTATTCTGAAATGCAATCCTATAGTTTTCTTGTTATCATAAACGATTTTATAACATATTGTTTTATTTTAAAATAAATATGTTTAGATGGAGGTGAGGCCCATATGTTTGGATATGGTGGAACTGGTTTTAATGTATGGACTTGGATTATCTTAATCCTTATCGTTTTACAATGGTTTAGAGTAGGTGATGGTGTATCAGGAGGATTATTACCTGAAAATGGATTAATTTGTAATGGTGGTTTATTTATAATTACCATATTCCTTCTTGCTGCATGTGGGTGCTTCAGAAGACCTAATATAATGCCCCCTATTTCTCCAATTAGATATTGTTAATACTAGGAGAATGCTTCTCCGTTAAGATAAAAATTACTATTTTTTCAAAAACAAACAATTTAATCTATTTATTTGGTTCACGTAAATATAATTATTAAAAGGAGGGAATTTAAATGTTTGGATTTGGTGGCGGGAGTGGTTTTAATGCATGGACCTGGATTATTTTAATTCTTATCGTTCTACAATGGTTTAGAGTAGGTTTCAACGGCGTAGGTGGAATTGGAGGCGTTCCTGGAGGAGCAGAGGTAGGCTTAATGGCAAATGGTGGTCTATTTATAATTGCTATATTCCTTCTTGTTGCATGCGGCTGCTTCAAAGGACCTTCATACGCACCCCCTATTTCCCCAATTAGATACTGCTAATAATAGGAGGTAATAACCTCCTATGCATTTATCTTTTTTATTAATTTTCTAAAATCATACTAACTATTTATTATTTTATTATTTTATAATTTTTAATCAATAATAGGGAGGGATTTTTATATGTACGGTTTAGGCGGGTACGGAATGGGTGGAGGAGCTGGCTTTGGTGGTGGATCTGGTTTTAATGCCTTTACCTGGATTATTTTAATTCTTATCGTTTTACAGTGGTTTAGAGTAGGCAATGTTGTACCAGGAGGAGGATTCCCTGAAAGTGGATTATTATGCAATGGTGGACTATTTATAATCGCTATATTCCTTCTTGCAGCATGTGGATGCTTTAGAGGACCAATGTTACCAGTTACAGCTCCAATTAG
>JBEQBT010000008.1:0-31452 GCA_041639705.1 Clostridiaceae bacterium
AATGATTGTAATTGGGATGACCAGTTGGCCGGGTAATGCCCGCTTAATGAGAGTACAGGCTATGTCATTACGAGAACGTACTTTTGTAAAAAGTGCAATTGCTATAGGTGAGACAAATAGGCAAGTGATATTTAGATATATAATACCAAATGGAATATTTCCCATTATTGCAAATACAACAATGGGAATAGGCGGCGCTATTTTGACAGAAGCAAGTCTAAGTTTTTTAGGTCTAGGAGACCCTAATATAGTAAGTTGGGGACAAATGGTATTTCAAGGCAAGTCTTATCTGACGTCAGGCTGGTGGGTATCTACATTTTCAGGGCTTGCCATCGTATTAGTTGTATTAGTTTTCTATCTCATAGGAGATGGACTTAATAGTATTCTGAATCCTAAAACCAGCAGTAATCATTAGGGGTGAAAAACATGAAGCTTTTAGATATTCGTGATTTAAATGTTACTTATAATTCCAACAATAAAAAAATTCTTGCAGTAAATAACGTTTCCTTATTCATAGATTCTGGTGAATCCCTAGGTGTAGTTGGGGAATCTGGATCAGGAAAGTCTACTCTGGCAATGGCGGTACTTTGTTTATTATCCAAAAAAACTTCCCAGATAACAGGAGAAATCAATTTCTTGGGAAATGATTTGATAAAATTAACAGAGAAAGAGCTTAGGAAAATTAGATGGACACAGTTATCCGTTGTTTTTCAAAAATCAATGAATGCACTGAGCCCAGTTCACAAAATAAGTACACAGCTTGAAGATATATATAGAAGTCATAATAAGAATGCATCCAAGCAGATTATAAAGGATCGAATAATTAAATTATTTGACACAGTAAACCTTTCAGAAAGGGTGTATGACCTTTATCCCCATGAGCTTTCAGGTGGAATGCTTCAAAGAGTATCCATTGCATTAAGCTTGCTTTTTGAACCTCCATTAGTAATTTTGGATGAGGCTACTACAGCACTTGATGTAATCACACAAGGACAGATATTAAATGAAATAAAAAGATTGGAAAAGGAAATGAATGTGACAATGATGACGATTACTCACGATGTATCTGTTGTAGCGTCATCATGTAAAAGGGTGGCAGTAATGTATGCCGGGCAATTGATAGAGTTTGGGGATGTAAGTGTTGTTCTTACACAACCAAGGCACCCCTATACTCAAGGATTGCTTAAATCCTTTCCAACCTTGAGGGGAGAACGCAGCAATTTACGAGGAATATCAGGCTCCTTACCTGATCTGAGTTTATTGCCCCAGGGTTGTGTATTTGCTCCAAGGTGTGAACAGGCAAAGGAAATATGTTATAAAAAAAGGCCCCAATTAATTGATTTGTCAGATAATCAACAAACTGCATGTCATTTGTACGGAGGGGAAAAGTAATGGCCATGGATAGGAAAAAGGACTTTATTGTAGTAGACAATGTAACAAAATGGTATCCCCAGAGAAAGAATATAAATGGAATTTTTAATAAGTCTAAGAATCAGTGGATAAAATCAGTGGATGGAATCAGTTTCAGGTTGGATGAAGGGGATGTTTTGGGTGTAATTGGAGAGAGCGGTTGTGGAAAGTCTACCCTAGGAAGAATATTAGTAAGATTGGAGGAATCCACCAGTGGTGAAATATTTTTTAATGGGGTTTCAGCCAGTGAATTGATTAAAAAAGACCTTAAAGAATTTAGAAGAACTGTTCAAATAATTTTTCAAAACCCCTTTGACACCTTTACTCCAAGACATACAATAAGAAAAATTATGACAAGGGCTCTTAAAGTACACAATATTGGTGCTTCAGATGAGGAAAGGTACGAGATGTGTAAAAAGATACTGGAGAATGCAGGGCTCGCTCCTGCTGATGATTATCTTTCAAGATATCCTCATGAACTTAGCGGAGGACAGCTTCAAAGAATATCGATTTTAAGGTCAATGATGTTAAACCCTCCATTTATTGTGGCTGATGAACCTGTATCCATGCTCGATGTATCAATAAGAGCAGACATTATTAATATGCTGCTGGACTTGACCCAAAAGCATAACACATCCATGGTTTTTATTAGTCATGATATTGCTACAACCCGTTATATATCTAATAAAGTAGCAGTTATGTATTTAGGTAGAATAGTAGAGATAGGAAAAACAGATGATGTTCTGCACAGCCCACTGCATCCATATACACAGGCATTAATATCAAATTGTGCATCAATAAACCCAGGGGAAGAAAATCAACCGATCATTATTCAAGGAGAACCTCCAACACCTGTTAATGCAGGGCCAGGATGCTATTTCTCTGCAAGATGCTTTGCAGCTAGTGAAAAATGTTATACAAGATATCCTGATATGAGGGATGCTGGAAATGGGCATTTAGTATCCTGTCACAGGGTTTAACTATAAACAAATAAATGGAGGTAGTAAACATGGGAAATGAACTAATATTATCATGGAATGATGGCTAATAGAACAATTAATTAAATTTAGCAATATCCATGTAAATTTTTAAAAACAATACATGATGAAAAGGGGCTGATATGTTGTTTCAAGATATAATACAAAATGTGCCCTGCTATTCCCATTTTTTAACGGTGGAGGAAATGGATATTAGTACAAGGCTCCTGGCTGAAAAATACCCTGATATTGTTGAGGTTTTTGAAGCAGGTAAATCAGAAAATGGACATCCTATTTTCTGTTCAAAAATAGGGAAAGGTTCAAAGAATGCTTTTTTATATGGATGCCCTCATCCAAATGAACCTGTAGGTGCCATGATGCTGGAGTATTTGTCAACATACCTTGCAGAAAACAAGGAATTCAGAGAGAAACTAGATTACACCTGGTACATCATAAAGTCTAGTGATCCTGATGGTACTATGTTAAATGAAGGCTGGTTTAAAGGACCTTTCACCCTCTCAAACTATGCCAGAAATTATTTCAGACCGTCATCAATAAGACAGGTTGATTGGTCATTTCCAATAAAGTATAAAAAAATGAACTTCAACAGCCCTATTGATGAAACTAGGGCATTGATGAATGTAATTGAAAAATCAAAACCTCAATTTGTTTATCCTTTGCATAATTCAGGGTTTGGCGGCGCCTATTGGTATATGAGCTATGGGAAACAAGAAATAAGTGAAAACCTGAATGAAATTCCCGGAAAATATGGTATACCCCTAAGCCTTGGAGAACCAGAAGCTCCCTATGCTGAAGTATTAGGACCAGCCATTTATAAAACTCTAAGCATTAAAGATGAATATGATTACATGGAGAAGTATAGTAATGAAGATCCTTCAAAACTAATAAATTGTGGAACCTGTGGACTAGACTATGCCATTGAAATTGCAGAAGGTGAAGAGGTTTTTGGACTGGTATCTGAAGTGCCATATTTTTATGATAGAAGGATTGATGATATATCAGAGTCTGGTGCAATAAGAAAGGATCTTATATTAGAAGCCTGTGAGTTTCAAGAAATGATAAACAAGAGGATAATGGGGATTCTTGAAAAGGTACACAGCTGTATATCAAAGGATAATATGTTTGCAGTTGTCCTTTGTGAAATTTCCAAAGGAGCACTGCCTGGTATAGAAGCAAAAAGAAAACTTGTTGAGAACAACGATAACCTCTTAATGAAAGCCAAGATATCCGAAGAGTTTGAAAACGCATATATATCAAAGTTTTATAATTTACTCTCACTAGGTATGCTGCTCCGAGCATTAGAATATGAGACAGCAAAGACTGGCAGTTTAAATGAAGTGAGCAATGTAAAAATCTCCTTGCTTAAGGAAGCCCAGATGGAAGCAGAAGAAGAATTTGAAAGACTGAGCAGCAGGTTGGAAAAGGAAATGAATTATTCAGTGATACCGATACAAAACCTTATTCGTATTCAATTGGAATGTGGGTTGGTTATAGCAGAATATCTGGACAAAAATGCTAAGTGAACTCGTCTAGCTAAAGCTGGACATTGAGACTTTGGAGGGGGACTCTACCCCTACCAAAGTAGGCAATGGTACTCCCACTTATAGAAGTGGGAGTCTTGAAAATGGATAAATATATGTATATAATTCATTTCAAAACAAATATTGAAACACTTGAGAGCAGTTAATTTAAATTTAGGAGGAAGATATTATGATGAGAAAACTTATGACTTTTATGATTATGATTATTTTGGTGACATTCTTTACAGCATGTGCAAGCAAAGGGATAAATAAGGATGATAGTAAAAAAACAGAAAAAAAGGGAGGAACCTTTGTTATTTCATTGTCTACAGATCCAATATCCTATAATCCTGACAGCAAGTATGATGATAATGGATATGTAGTAAATCAAAACATATTCAGTAGATTGGTTAAGGTAAATATAAAGAATAAGGTAATACCGGATTTGGCAGAATCATGGGATATTTCGGATGATTCCAAGGTATATACCTTCTATTTGGCAAAGGGGGTAAAATGGCATGATGGTGTACCTTTTACATCAGCTGATGTAAAGTGGACATTTGAGGAAATAATAAAGAAGAACGGTGTTATTGCATACAATCTGGCTAATATACAAGAAATAACCACTCCCGATGACAATACAGTTGTATTTAAACTAAAAGAGGGCAATGCAGCATTTTTAGGATCCATTTCATTGTATAACTCCTTCATTATGCCTAAGCATATTTATGAAGGAACAGATTGGGATAATAATGAAGCTAATAAGAAGCCTATAGGCACCGGGCCATTTAAATTTGTTAAGAGCGAGAGCGGAGTAAGTGTTGAACTGGAAGCAAATAAGGACTATTTTAAGGGTGCACCGAACCTTGATAGATTAGTATTTAAGATAATGTCAGATAATGCAACAGCAGCCCAGGCATTTTACAATGGAGAGCTTGATGCACTGCTGGCAGTATCAGTACAGACCTCAGAGATAAATAAGCTTAGAAGCACTGCGGGAATAACACCTATAACTTCTGAAGTTCTTTCTTATTATAACGTATCCTTTAACCTACAAAATGAGAACTTTAAAAAGCTTGAAGTAAGACAGGCATTTGCCCTTGGAATGGATAGGCAGGAAATACTTGATAAGGCACAAAAGGGAGTAGGTACAATATCCCAAGGCTATTATCCTCCTAGCATTGATTGGGCATTTAATGAAAAAGCAAAAGTTCCTGACAGAAATGTTGTAAAGGCCAGGGAACTTTTAGAAAAAGCTGGTTATAAAAAGGACAAGGATGGCAATTATTTCTCGGTAGAATTACTGTTGTTTACAATGGAGCCACTTCCAGATATTGCAACTGTAATAAAAGAGAATATGAAGGAAATTGGCATAGATATTAAATTAAATACTGTAGACTGGTCACTTTGGTCACAAAAAGTATTTGGTGAAAAGAATTTTGAAGCGACCTTGCTTGCTGGATATTTAGGGCCTGATCCAGCTGCACTTGGAGATCGTTTTATAACGAATGCATCTTCTAATTTTCAATATTACAGCAACCCACAAGTAGACAAGCTTCTTAAGGAAGCTGTAGTATTTTCAGATAAGGCAGAAAGAGGAGCGCGATATAAAGAAGTACAGCAGATATTAGCTGACGAAATGCCGCTTGTTCCAATTACTAATGCTGTGATTACCGAAGCAAAAAAAGATTATGTAAAGGGTTATCCGTCGGATGAGGCCTATGAAAAGGCAGGAACCTTCGAATATACCTATGTTACTATAGAAAAGTAAGCCTATTAACATGTAGGCAGTTGAATTTTATAATTCTGCTGCCTACATTTCATAATTCTCCTCGAAAATGGAAAATTATTTATGGAGGAATAGCATGAAAAACTTTAAGTTAAATTCCGAGGAAGAGCAGTCCTTTGAAAGCATAGAGGTAATGTGTGACGGATCCAGGCTTTATGAATTCCCTATGGAGAAAAGGGAGCTTCCTGGCGAGTCAAGGGATAATATGAAAACCTGTAAAGAACTTAAGATAATAATGACGCTGCATCCAATGCACTGCGGCGGTGCATGTATGCTGAAGCTCCATATGAAAGATGGACGAGTATCCAAGATAACATCTGCAGGGGATATTCCAAGGGAGGGGGCATATGAAAAGGACGAGTCCCTTATGCCGATACAGAGGCGTGCATGTCTTTTGGGTATTTCAGAAAAAAAGAGAATATATGCTCCTGACAGGCTGAAAGATCCATTAAAGCAGACCCTTGAAAGGGGAAACATAAGAGGGTTTAAGCGTATTAGCTGGGATGAAGCGCTTGATACGGTGGCAGGCTGGTATGGTGAGATGCTGCATAGAAAGGATGAGCTTGGTTATCTTCCTGTTTGGGATGAGGGAGGAGTTGCACCATACCTTGGACCTTATTTGAGCAAGTTTGGGAACCCGTCTTCAGGCAATCTTCAGGCCGCAACCTTCGCTTCAATAGGTGAATATTCAAAATTAAAAGGCAATCCACCCATGGATATATTCAATTCCAAATATATTGTGGTATGGGGAAATGATACCCAGGCTACGGTGCCTTACCTTGCCTTCACATTAATGAAAGCCAAAGAGGCAGGTATTCCTGTTACTGTAGTTGATACAAGATATACTGATACTGCCGCTACCATGGGTACGGAAGGCAGCAATGCATTAAGGTATATTAGTGTAAGGCCTGGCACAGATGCAGCAATGCTGGCTGCGATGGCGAATGTTATCTACAGGAGAGACCTACATGACAGAGAATTCTTAAAGGAATATTGCTTTGGGTTCTATCCCGGTGATAGTGTAATAAGCCAGTCCTCCAGCAAACATCCTGTTACAGGGGAACCTTATAGTGGAATGAGGTTTACTGTACCTAAGGGTCAATCCTTTGTAGAATATCTTGATGAACTTCAGGATGAACATGGAGGATATGAAGGAGTCCTTTCCTGGGCTTCAAAACTAACGGGCACACCTAGGGATGTAATAGAGGAATTTGCTATTCAATATGCTACAGCAAAGCCGGCATTTATCTGTTCCAAATTAACCGGACCCCAAAGAACACATAACGGAATGTACTTCTCCTGGATGCTTATAGCATTGAGTGCCATGACGGGAAATACCACCAAAAGAGGGGGAGGTTTTGGTGAAATAAGGGCAGATGACGGATATTCAATTAAGCTGGGTCCTGAGCCTGTACTGACAACACTTGAAGAAAATAAACCAATTTTATTTTCTGTTTTTAAGTTAAGTGATGTAATGCTCCACGGTCTTGATGGGAGAACATCCAAAGAGCTCAGGGAGGATGTACTTGCAATGAATAAAATAGATCTTGGGCAGGATGCAAGGTTGGTTATGGAAATGTATGTAAGGGGAGCAGTTGGAGGAAATACTTTTAACCAATATCAGAATATTAACAAGAGAACTATTGCATGGAACAAGCTAAAGCATGTAGTATCCTATGAGAGATTTATGACCTCCACAGCAGCCTGGTCGGATATCATTCTCCCTACGGTGACCAACTTTGAAGAAAGCTACTTCAGAACACAATGGGTAGCAGATACTTTTGTAGTGAATGGACCAATTGAAAATATGTATGAAGCAAAGCCTGACCGATTTATAAATGAACAGATTGCAAAAAGACTTGGAATTGATTATGGCAGAAAAGGCCGTACTGACAGGGAGATTATGGAGGAGCAGTGGAAAAAAGCTGCCATACCTGAGGGGTACAAGGAAATAAACCCGGAAGCAAAGCTTCCAAGCTTTGATGAAATACTGGAAAAGGCAAACCTTCAGCTGCCTGTACCAAAGGAGAAAACTGTTATTCAGACAGCATCTATAAAACCAGGGGAATTTGATACTGATACAGGCAGGATAAACTTTTATTCACCCTATTACGCAGACAGGGGTAGAGCAGCACTTAAAGTATCAAAGGCACAATATGTAAGACCCCAGGAAGGCTATGAGGAGATATTAGAAGGAGGAGGCAGGATAGGAGCTAAGGGAATCAAATATACACTGCAGTTTATAACTCCCCATCTTGCACAGCGTGCCCTTTCCACATATGGAAATGTTCCTGTTATAGCTGAGCAGCGCCCCCATGTTGTGGAAATGCATCCTGAGGATGCTATAAAAAGAGATATTAATGACGGCAACACAGTATATGTATTTAATGATTATGGCTGCATAAAGCTTCCTGTTATGCTTACTAGAAGGATATTACCGGGTGTTGTATCAATTGGGCAGGGAGTTTGTTACAGACCAAGTACTACAGAGACCTACGAAGCCTGGTTTGATGCTGATAACGATGAGAAACCTGAAAAGTATGTGGTGCCTGTTGATGTTGGAGGATGCACAAATTCTATAACTGGGGACTTGAATTCAGGAGTAATAGATCCTTTTTTCTGCGGCCTTGGCTTAAACGCAGGTGGTGCACTTTGTGAAATAAGTTTGGAGAAGCCTCTGTAGGAGGATAAAGAGAAAGTAGGTGAGAACATTTGAAGCAGTGGGGTTTTTATTTTGATCAGACAAGATGTGTAAACTGCAAGGCATGCATACTTGCCTGCAAGGCATGGAATGAAGATAAGCGGGGTGATGCTTCTATTAATCCTGAACTTACCTGGATATCCACGGGAAGATATGGAGAACCAGCTGAATATGAGAATTTGCCAGGGAGCACCGGGGAAATTAACTTTGCTGACTATAAAAAATATCATATGAAGGAAAACTGGAGAAGAGTATATACTACGGAATATGGTGATAAACCACCTGCTGTGGATGTTTTAAACCTGAGTATTTCTTGTAATCACTGTGAAGATCCAGCATGTATTAAAGCATGTCCTATGAATTATATATATAAGGAAGCTGAATATGGGATTGTGTTGATAGATAAGAGTAGGGTATGCATTTCATGTCAGCGGTGTAGACAAGCCTGTCCATGGGATAGTCCTCAATACTATGACAGTGACATTAGCAGGTATACACAAAATGATCCTGCCAGGCCAAGAATGACAAAGTGTGATCTTTGTATAGACAGAATACGTGAGGGTTTAAAACCAGCCTGTGTGGCATCGTGTCCCATGCGTGCCCTTGATGCAGGGCCTATTGATGAATTAAAACAAAAATATCCGGATTGGACAGATAAGGTTGAAAACTTCCCTGATGACAGTATACTCGGACTTGAGATTAATACAAAGCCAAATATTATATTCAAAAAAAAGATTAGAAGAGTTTAAGGAGCATACTAGGAAGTTTAATGAGGAGGCTGTCATAATGAATATTAATGAAATAAGTAATACTGGTTTTACGACTTTAATGCATTCTGCAAAAAATGGACATAAAGAAATAGTAGAGAAGCTTATCCATAAAGGTTTAGATGTTAATTCAAAAAATCATAATGGTGATACCTCCTTGATTTTAGCTGCACAAAATGGACATGTAGAGATAGTAGAGAGCCTTATTATTAATGGGGCTGATGTAAATGAAGGAAATAATGACTGCAATACCCCTTTGATATTTGTGTCACAGGGAGAAGGCTCAGTTGAAATAGCCAGGCTGCTTATAGCCGGGGGCGCTAATGTGAATGCAAGGAATAAAATAGGCGAAACAGCACTGCATAAGGCAGCATATTTCGGATTAAGGGATATTGCAGAGCTTCTTATTTCAAATGGCGCTGAAGTGAATAGGGAAAATATTGACGGGGACAGTCCGCTGCACAAGGTAACATACTACGGTTGGAGTGATATAGCAGAGCTGCTTATTTTATCCGGTGCTGAATTGAATTGGGAAAATAGTAATGGGGATACACCATTGCATATGGCAATTGGCAATGGCTTTAAGGATGTTGCCGAACTGCTTGTTTCAAAAAATGCTGATATCAAGGTTAAAAATAATGAAGGTTTTACACCTTTGGATAATTTATCAAAGTGGGTTAAGAAAGATATGACATTGACTAGTGCTTATATTATAGATTCAGCGAGAAAGTATAATGAATTTTTTAATGCTTTGGGAAATAAAACCAATTGATAAAAAGTTTGTATGCTAATCATATTGGGAGCTTCCAATATTCAAACAACTGCCTAAAAAGAAACAGGGAAATTTATTAACCGGAGGTAGCAATGTAATGGCAAGTATTCAAGGATTTATTGATTTTAAACGTAAGGATTTTGACTACAAAAGTGTAGAAGAACGGTTAAAAAATTTTGATGAATTTTTAATTATTCAAAACGATGTTGAGATAAAAAAACAGGCAGCCAGATGCATGGGCTGCAGTACACCCTATTGTCATGCACTTGGTTGCCCCATATTTAATCTCATACCCGAATGGAATGATTTTATTTTTAGGAATAATTTAAAAGGCGCATATGAAAGATTGACTTTGATAAATAAATTTCCGGAGATTACAGGCAGAGTTTGTCCTGCACTTTGTGAAACTTCCTGCTCCCTTTCAATAAATTTATCACCTGTAACAATAAAGCAGATTGAACTATATATAATCGAAAAAGCCTTTGAACAGGGGTTTGTAAAACCAAATTCACCTGAGTGTGAAAAGAACAAAAGTGTGGCAGTAATCGGTTCTGGGCCTTCAGGGCTTGCAGCTGCACAGGAACTTCGAGGTATGGGCTATTATGTAACAGTTTATGAACAATCAGAGGCAGTAGGGGGACTGTTAAGATATGGTATTCCTAATTTTAAACTTCCAAAATGGATTATAGACCGCAGGATAGAATTAATGGGAAAAGGAGGCATTGAGTTTAAGACCAATATTTTGGCAGGGGAGGATATAACGGCAGATTACATTAAGGATAAGTTTGATGCTGTACTTCTATGCATGGGCTCGGGTATACCCCGTGACTTGCAGATTGAAGGCCGCAATTCAGAGGGGATTTACTTTGCCCTGGAGTATTTAGGACAGCCTAATAAATTTATTTTCGAAAATAAAATTGAAAAGGGTGTAATAGATGCAAAGGGGAAAAATGTATTAGTTATTGGCGGTGGTGATACGGGATCCGATTGTATAGGAACTGCAAACAGGCAGGGAGCTAAAAAAGTTACCCAGATAGAAATAATGCCAAAACCAAGGGTTTGGACAGAAAGCTATAATCCGAACTGGCCCAATTATCCAAGTATTCTCAGGACCTCAAGCTCACATAAGGAAGGATGTATTCGCGATTTCGGAGTAAGTACAAAGTCCTTTATTTCTAAAAATGGCCATGTCACAGGTGCTAATTGTGTACGGGTAGAATGGACTAAGGATTCAAATAACAATTTTGTTATGCATGAAATCAAAGGGAGCGATTTTGTAATAGAAGCCGATCTTGTATTATTGTCTATGGGATTTATGCATGTTAAACATTCAAAATTTCTATCACAAATTGGAATTGACTATGATGCACGTGGTAACATCTATACTGATGCAAATTATGCAACTAATATAAATGGAGTATTTGCAGCAGGTGATGCTAAAACGGGAGCTTCCCTGGTGGTACGTGCAATTTATCATGGAATGCAGGCTGCAAAAAATATAGATAAATTTCTATCAAATAAAAAATAATAAGTTTTTATAATTATTTACCTTTTAATAATACAATTTTTCCCGGTTTATAATCTATATATTTAGCATAAATAATTTTACATTTAAAAAATCATTTATGCTAAATATTTTCATTGATTCATATAACGCAATAAATACCCTTGTGTAAAATCTTTATTGCGTTATATATACCTAAGTTAGCAGCATTTTCAGAGGGTGTTATCAATTAAATTTTTGCTTGCAAACTAGAAATTAGTGACAATGAAAGTAATAAAAAAGATGTAAAGCCATTGAATATACTTTCATTTTGAAATTAATTGAGTTAAAATAGGTAAGCAATAGTGTTATAGGGGGAAAAACTTGTATGATAAAAGTTCTTATAGATGCTGATACAGGAATTGATGATTCCATTGCAATTTTATATGCTTTAAAGAATCCGGAAATAAGGGTAATGGGGATATGCACAGGGTATGGCAATACTACTACAGAACAGGCAGCTGAAAACAGTCTAAGATTGATTCAGCTAGTACAGCCTGGCTATGAGGTTCCGGTAGTGATTGGTACCTGTAACCCGCTTAAAAGAAGCTGGGATGGGCCAGTTTGCCATATACATGGAGATAATGGAATTGGTAATGCTGAAATTCCAGCGAGCAAACAAGTTACCTTAGAGGAGAACTTTAGGGATTTTATATACAGGATTGCCGAGGAGAGCAATGGGGAACTTGTGATAGTAACTCTGGGAAGACTGACAAACTTAGCTTTAGCACTTAAAAAGCACCCTGATCTTCCTCAGAAGGTAAAAAAGCTTGTTATGATGGGTGGAACTGTATATGCACCTGGGAATATCACTCCCTGTGCAGAAGCAAATGTTTATGGGGATCCGGAAGCTGCAGATATGGTATTCCTTTCAGGTTTTGATATAACTATGGTAGGCTTAGATGTTACTATGAAAACCTGGTTGACCATGGACCATATTGTGAAATTGAAAGGCAAATGCTCGAAAGAAAATCGTGAGATTGTGAAATATCTACATACAGCATTAAAATTTTATATGGATTTTTATAGACTACAAGATGGGTATATTGATAAATGTCCAATGCATGATCCACTGGCTGTTTTAGTTGCTCTGCACCCTGAGTTGGTTAAAACACAAAGAATGAAAGCAAGGGTAGAATGCGGTGGAGATTACAGTTGCGGTAAGATTGTTACAGATTTAGATATGCATTCACTTGATACTAATTTGATAGATATTTGCCTTGAAGTTGATAGTGCAAGGGCAGTAGATGAACTTTTGTCTGTATTTTGCTAAAGCTGTTGGCAGTAGCTTTCATATTAATGTCAAAATGAGTAGTTTATAATAATATTTATTTCTTTCTATATTTAAAAAAACTTCAGGCATGGAGCCTCAAAATCTCTATGCCTGAAATTTTCTATGTATTCCCTTGGATTAATGTTTATGAATTAGTAAAAAAGGTTACGAATAGATTTAGGGTTGAGTTTTTTAAATTATTAAAATATAAGTAATTATTAAGTATAGAGGAATTTTAAAGCTTTTATTGAATATTTCATTATAATATGAGGTTTGATGTTATTAAACTATCTAAATGGGGTGATACATTTGGTGATATTTGAAATCGAAAGAATTGAAAGAATTGTAAAGGACCTTGAAAAAGCGATATATTCTGACTCTGAAATAATTAAAAGCTACAGAGTATGTGAAGGAAGCTTCCATGGAGGAGAAACATTAGGATTGGATGACAGCACCTGGGGTGAATACAGGACTGGAGACATGTGGGGAGGATATGATAAGCATCAGTGGTTTAGAGGGGACATTGTTATACCTGAAAGATTTAATGGCAAGAATATTGTATTTAAAATCATAACAGGTCATGAAGGGGAGTGGGATGCACTTAACCCTCAGTTTTTGTTTTATTTAGATGGAAAGATGATTCAAGGCCTTGACGTAAATCATCGGGAAGTAGTCATTTCCGAGTGCGGAGAACCAGGAAGAAAGTATTCCATAGCCCTGCTTGCATACAGTGGGCTTAATGAGCAAAAAACAATACTCACAACAGAGCTTTGCGTTTTGGATAGGGTGATTGAGGATGTTTACTACAATATAAATGTGCCTCTTTTAACTGCAAAACTATTGGGCAATGATAATGACAATAGAATATATATTTTAAATAAGCTAGGCACAGCTGTTGATATGATTGATTTAAGGAAGGTTTATTCTGAGGACTTTTACAAATCTATAAAGGCTGCAAATGAATATTTAGTAAATGAGTTTTATACAAAGGTTAATTATGATTACCCTGTAGTAACTGCCATAGGGCATACTCATATTGATATAGCTTGGCTTTGGACTATTAGCCAGACCAAGGAAAAGGCTGTAAGAAGCTTTTCAACTGTTATAAATCTAATGAAGCAATATCCAGAGTATAAGTTCATGTCCAGCCAGCCACAGCTTTATGAGTATATTAAGGAAAATGCACCAGAGCTTTATGAAGATATAAAAAATATGATAAAAGAAGGACGCTGGGAAGCAGATGGAGGAATGTGGCTGGAAGCAGATTGCAATATATCCTCTGGTGAATCCTTAATAAGGCAGATATTGTTTGGAAATAGATTTTTTATGAAGGAGTTTGGGGTAAAAAGCAAGACACTCTGGCTTCCCGATGTATTTGGTTATAGTGCAGCACTGCCTCAGATAATTAAGAAAAGTGGAATGGACTACTTTATGACTACTAAAATAAGCTGGAGTCAGTTTAATTCTGTACCAAACGACACATTCATGTGGAAGGGGATAGATGGAACTGAGGTATTCACACATTTTGTAACCACCAGTGATTACAGTAAGAGTCATGGTGAAAACATCACTTTTTCTGATAAAAAGAATACCACCACCTATACAGGCATTATAAATCCAAATCAGGTAATGGGCACCTGGAAAAGATATCAGAACAAAGAAATGAATAGTGAAACTCTTATGCTATTTGGATATGGAGATGGGGGCGGTGGTCCTACAAAGGGAATGCTTGAAAATGCTAAAAGGTTAAAGTATGGAATACCAGGATGTCCAAGACTTCAAATTGGATTTGAGGGGGATTACTTTGATAGGCTATTTGAAAGGGTAAAGGACTTAAGAGAGCTACCTAAGTGGGTTGGAGAACTCTATCTTGAATATCACAGGGGTACCTATACTTCAATGTCAAAGAATAAAAGATATAATAGAAAAAGTGAATTCCTGTATCAGGATGGAGAAATGCTATCAACTTTGAATATGCTGCTAGGAGAGGAATACCCTGAGGATGAACTGAAAAGTGGATGGAAAACAATACTTCTAAATCAGTTCCATGATATTATTCCAGGTTCATCAATAAAAGAGGTTTATGAGGAATCACATGAGCAGTATGAGGGAATTATTAAAGAGGGAAAAAATATTGTTAAAAATACAATAAAAAGTATAGCTTCCAAAATAGACTTGAACAACAAATCAATTATTGTATTTAACACATTATCCTACGTGAGGTGTGATATTGTTGAGGTTGATTTACCGGAAGGGACTGTAATCTCAGGACTTGAGGGTTCAGATGGAAAGACAGTGGAAGTTCAATTAGCCCTGGGTGGCAAAACGCTTTTGTTCTTTGCAGAAAACGTTCCATCCAAAGGGTTTAAGACGTATAGAATAACAAATGTAAACACAGAAAATAAGGTCCCAATAGTTGATTTTAACAGAAACTTTGAAAACAGATACTTTAAGGTTGCATTTGATGAAAACTTAAACATTGAATCCTTGTATGACAAGGAAAATGAAAGAGAGGTAATAAAAAAGAACAATAGAGCCAACGTGCTTCAGGCATTTGAAGATAGACCAATGCAGTGGGAAAACTGGGACATTGACATATATTATAAGAGGAAGATGTGGGAGGTTAATGATTTACAAAATGCTGAACTGGTTGAATGTGGTCCAGTAAGGTACTGTATAAAGGTTGAACGTAACTTCTGTGATTCAAAAATTGTACAATACATCTATTTTTACAATAACATACCTAAAATAGACTTTAGAAACTGTATTGATTGGAAAGAGAAGAACATACTTCTTAAGGCTGCATTCCCTGTTGATATTAATTCAAGTAAAGCAGCATATGAAATTCAATATGGGAACCTGGAAAGGGAAACACACAACAATACAAGCTGGGATATTGCAAAGTTTGAGGTTTGTGCTCATAAGTGGGCTGACCTGTCAGAAGGTGGATATGGAGTAAGTTTATTAAATGACTGCAAGTACGGACATGATATTAAGGATGAGATAATGAGACTTACTTTAATTAAATCAGGTACATATCCAAACCCTGATGCAGACCTTGGGTATCATGAGTTTACCTATTCAATCTATCCTCATAAAGGTGGCTGGAAGGAAGCAAATACACAAATTTTTGCATATAACCTGAATGTACCTATGTATTCATTAATAGAGGAACCACATAAGGGTGCAATTAGCAATGATATGTCTCTTTTAAAATTAGATGTAGACAACTGTATTGTAGAGGTTGTTAAAAAGGCTGAGGAGGGCAATGGAGTAATTATTAGACTTTATGAGTATAAAAATATGAGGGGAAAAGCAAACATAACCTTCGGCAGGGATATTGAGAATGCACATGAGTGTGATTTAATGGAAAGTATAATAAGCCCCTGTGAAAAGACTAGTAATAGTATTAGTTTTGAAATTATGCCATATGAAATAAAAACATTTTTGATTAATTTTCGCTAGAAATGCAACTAACAAAAGACCCTGTATTGAACATTCGGTTCAATACAGGGTCTTTTAAATTCTTTAGCTGTAGTTCCTCACCTTCATGTGATTATTCAAAGGTCCCCCTGACGATAATTTCCTTGTTAAGTATCAATTATATAATTCATACTGAAGGGTTATATATATTAAATTTTATTCCTGCAATATATAGAATAAGTTTATAAGTTTATTAATAAATCACTTGATGAATTGGATATACATGCTTTTAATAGGATTTCCAGTATTATTTATTAATATAAATATGGGTATCCCAGTCTACATGCTTTATTATTCCTCAATTATGGCTATTCTGGGAGTAACAATTTCTTTTGTAGATATACCAATAGTATATATGCTCCAAAAATTGATACCTGATGAATACAGAGGGAGAGTGTTAAGTATAGGCATGAGTATGATTAAAATAATTCTCCCTATAGCTTTAATATTATCAGGAGCCTTGTTGAATATAGTACCATCATATATACTTCCGATAGCTGGAGGAATATTGTTATTGATTATTAATTTGATGCTTGTAAGAAAAAAGCATAAATAAAATTCCCAGGCTATGACAACATTTAAACCTGTTATAGTCTGGTAATTTTATTACTCTTTTATATTTTCAATTTAAATGCCCCAAATCAAGATTTAATCACTTGGTTTGAGGCAATTTATTTTGGTTCAATATTCAATTCTATTCCAATTCCTTTCTAGTATTTTAATTTTGCTACTCCCTTTAACAACTTAGATGAGTTTTAGAAATACTGATACTTCAATATCTATTTAAACTCCTAAAAAAGGAGAGTAGTAAGGGAAGTTATTTGGCGCCAAATTTTTCTTTTAAAACTGATAGGACTTTCTAAATCTCTGTTCAAAACTTCTGGCGGAATCACCTCTTTCTAAGTACATTGGAAAGAATAATGTTTTTGGTGGAATCACACCCTTTCAAAAAGTTTTACTGAACTTAGCTTTTACTTATATCCTTTTCTTAATTTTATTATAGGATTTATGCAGGAAATAGTCAATAGTATTTCAAGAAAATTTTTGGAATATTCTTATAATTATTTTTAAAAATCATGTGCAATACCATGTAAATTACTTAGTACCAATGATTGTCCCAAGTATTAATTTTAAAAATTATTATTCAGATAATTTGATTTTTATGAGAATAGTAAATTATTGGAATATAATGCAATAAAACTTTCATTATTCTGAAAATATAACTTGCCGGATTATATGCTTATAGCTTTTAAAACCTTTCAAAATAAAAAGAATTGTTCATGTAAAATAATGCATTTTTTCCTACTTATAATTAAGTGAAAATGATTCCTTTATATTTTGATATTATTCACATTTTCTGTTACAATTGAAATAACTGAGTTTGTTATTTGTTATCTACAAAGTTTATTAATAATGGAGGGGAAAACAGTGAAAAAACAGTTCAAAATTGCCATACTGACTTTTATCCTAGTACTTTTTTTTGCTGTTGCTGCAGTAAATATTAGTAAAATAACTAGTCTATATAATAATCTTATAAACTCCTTCAATGGTACAAATATTAAAAAAATACTTATAGTAGGTCGCGCAAATGATTCAATAAGTTTGGATCCTGCAAATACTACGGAAATGGATTCGATAAAGGTAACTGTTAATATATTTGAAACTCTTGTTAAATATGAAAAAGAAGGAAGCAGTATAATACCTGGTCTTGCTGAGAGCTGGAAATCCAGTGAAGATGGAAAAACCTGGTTATTTAATTTAAGGAAGGGTGTCAAGTTTCAGGATGGAACAACTTTTGATGCCAATGCAGTTGTATTTAACTTTCAAAGATGGATGGACACGAATAATCCTTACCACGATGGACAATTTAGTTACTGGAATTATGTGTTTGGTGGTTTTCCTGGATTTATTGAAAGTGTTAAAGCTCAATCAAATTATACAGTTGAAATAAAGCTTTCTAAACCCTATGCTCCATTTTTAAATACATTAGTAATGCCCGTTTTTGGAATTGAGAGTCCCAAAGCCATAAAGGAATATGGAGATGAAGTGTACAAGCATCCCGTAGGAACAGGACCATTTAGTTTTAAAAGCTGGGAACAAAATAAAAGTATTATTCTTACTCGTAATAATAATTACTGGAATACTCCTGCTAAGGTTGATGAATTAGAATTTAGAGTTATTCCTTCAAGTCAAGATAGGTTAGAACAATTGAAGAGTGGAAAAATTCATATTGCAGATAATTTAGGCCCTGACGATGTGGCTGTTATAGAAAGCAATCAGTCCCTACAGCTATATTTGAGACCAAGCTTTAATGTTGGATATATAGCTGTAAATAATGGAAAAACTCCTTTTAACAATAGACTTGTAAGAAATGCAATCAGCCATGCCATAAATAAGGAAGAAATGATCAAAGAGGTTTTTGCAAATATTGCAAAACCTGCAAAAACCCTTATTCCACCGACCCTGTGGGGATATAATGATAGTATTGAGGAGAGTGAGTACAATCCTAAAATATCTATTCAGCTTTTAAAGGAGGCAGGTTATCCTAAAGGGTTTAAGACTACTCTGTGGGTTATGAATAGCTCCAGAAATTATTTCCCAAAACCTCTTGAGACAGCTGAGTATATTAAAGAAAGTCTAAAAAAGGCAAATATTGAAGTTACAATTAAAACCTTTAATTGGGATGAATATTTGACAAGAATAAATAATGGAGAACATGAAATGGCTTTAATTGGATGGACAGGTGATAATATGGATCCTGACAATTTTCTTAATACTCTTTTGTCTTCTGAAAATGCCAAGCCAGGTTTAGTAGGTAATTATTCTTTCTATAAGAATAAAGAAGTAGATCTTTTACTAACGCAAGCCAGGGAAACTAATAACATTGTATTTAGAAAGGATCTTTACAGGAGACTCCTAAATATTGTTAACAGTGATATGCCTTCAATTCCTCTAGTGCATACAATGCCAGTAATAGCAACACAATTGTCAGTAAAAGGTTATATACCTTTCATTACAGGAGTTGAATCACTGGAAAACGTCGATATTGATATAAAACAATAATATGTAGAGGAAAAGAATATGAAGATAAAATCTATTATATTAAAATCTATTATACTAGTAATATTGATTGCCGTTGGAATATTTTTTTTAAAGAATAATGTGTTTGAGAAGAAAAAGGATATGAATATTCTTTTGTTACCAAGTCTACCTAAACCAATAGCTAAGGAATATGCTCTTATAACCTCTGCCGGTCAAAGTACTGATGCATATATAATTAGTGATATTGCAAATCAGCTAATGATTCATAACTATTTTATGCCCCAAGCAGTGTCAACTGATTTGAAAGGCATAAATACTGTTGTATTCGTTGTTGGATACAGTCCTTTTGGAAAAAAGCTTATTGGTACAGACTATGATAGTGAGAAAAAACGTATTACCGAGCTTCTTGAAAAATCAAAAGAAGAAAAGCTTGTTGTAATAACTGTATATATTGGCGGCAAGAAGCGCCGGGAAAAGGAGACTGATGAGCTTCTTAGGCTTATTGGACCATTTACAAATTATCTAATATCCACAAAGGAATCGAATAAAGATGATTTTTTATCAGAATTAGCAACTGAAAGTAAAATACCTTTAACCCTAGTAAATGAAGTAAATGATTTATCAGAACCCTTTGCTTCTGCTTTTCGATAAATACAAGGTTTACTAAATGTA
This sequence comes from Clostridiaceae bacterium, assembly GCA_041639705.1. GTDB lineage: Bacteria > Bacillota > Clostridia > Clostridiales > Caloramatoraceae > JARDZI01. The sequence continues at coordinate 19,971 of JBEQBT010000008.1, forward strand.
TGCTATACTAATTGAGAGGTCTTTTTATGGTAGAAAATAAAATCGTGCATTATAAAATTTCTATGGTTGGTGGTATCTTATTAATATTACTGGGAATGTTATTTCCTTTGATTACCCAAGCTGCTTGGACTAATATTATATTTAAAATTAGGGATGGAATAAATGCTGGAGATAGTGGACATTTAATACTGGCAGGGGCTTACATGAGTGTTTTATATGCTATTCAGAGCACATGTATATTTTTAGGAGTAATACTTATAATATATTACACCAGGCTTAAATTGGCATTTAATGAATTCAGAATATACATTGTTTGTACTACTTCGATTATTTCTTTGCATATTATAAATTCTTTTATTTTTGATATGCCCTGGGAGCCGGTTCCAACAATACTTGCTCTATTAATTACACTATTTATTTTCGAAAAACTCCTATGGGAAAGGAATAACTTAATTCAAATCACAATAATATCCATTCAAGTTTTTTTTGCATTTCAATGGTTGAATATAATGCCAATTTTCTCAGTATACTATATGGGTCAAAGTGATATTCCAGTTAGTATTAAAATAGCAGGGATATACCTAAAGGCTTCATCAGTACTAAATTTTACAGGCTTTGCATTTTTTTTACCTTTTATATTTTCAGCATTTATTACTACAATAATGTTTATTATTTTCTCGCAAAATATTAATATGATGAAGGATAATTATAAAAAAGAAAATGAAATAAAGGATATGAAAAGAAAAATATTGGAGAATGGAATCTATATGGAGGTTAAATCTCTTGTACATGATTTAAAAACTCCACTTGTAACAATCAGAGGGTTAAATTCCTTGATTGGGGTGTCAAGGGATGAGAAAAAGCTTGAAGAGTACAGTGAGAGAATTGATAGTTCTGTAGACAAAATGAGTGAAATGATTTCATGTTTTCTTTACGAAACGTCAAGGCAAAAATTGCAGGGGGTAGATTTAATAAATTATATAAGAGCACAGCTTCCACTAGAAGATGATTCAATCAAAATAGATATTAAAATATCAGATGAAATGCCATATGTATATGTTAATAAGATAAGAGTAGCAAGAGCTATTATTAATATTTTGGAAAATGCGATTATTGTGTCTCACAAAAATTCATACAAGCATATAATTTTTGAGGTAGAACCTGTTGATAATGGAATTAACATAATTGTTCAAGATAATGGAATTGGGATAGAAGAATCAGACCTTCCCCTTATTTGGGAGGTAGGGTATTCTAAAAACAATACATCAGGGTTAGGACTTCCATTTGCAAAACAGATAATAGAAGCTAATGAAGGAACCATAAATATTATAAGTGAACCCAAGGTAGGTACTACTGTTACTGTTTTTCTACCTTCCATAAACATACCTTCAGACAGTAGCTCATAATATGTAAGTATTTTTATTCCAGAGGTGATTTGCATGAATGGAACAAGTACAGGTAAGAAAATCGTTATAATAGATGATGAACCAGATATTCAATATACTATTAAAGAAATATGCCTCTATGGGGGATGGGAGCCAATAATTGCAAGAAGCGGAAGACAAGGGATGGAAATGTGCAAAACCCATAGTCCCAATTTAGTGATTGTTGACTATCATATGCCCGACTGGGATGGTTTAACTACTGTTAAAAGAATCCGGGAGTTTAATAGTGTTGTATCAATATTGGTTCTTACAGTTGATGAAACTCAGGAAATTGCAGAAAAGTTCATTGCAGCAGGTGCAACGGATTTTGCTATCAAACCTATTAAGTCACCAGATCTTATCTCAAGAATTAAAATCAACCTAAAAATAAATGAAATTCAAATGGGATTTCTAGATGAAAAAAAGCAAGTTTTAATAGATAAGGGTATTAGTCCTGCCACATTAAGTATTATTTGCGATTTTCTAAGGGATCAATCAGATGGACTTACTATAGAAGAGATCACAAAGGGTGTGAACCTTGCATATCAAACTGTACACAGATATATACAATACCTTGTAGAGAAAAGGCATATAGAAATTATTCCTATTTATGGGCAGCTTGGTAGACCTAAAAACAAGTATAGATTGCCAATAAAAAAATAACTGCATTTAGCTAGTTATTTTTTTATTGGCATCCTGAAGGATAATGAAGAATCTTCCCAATGGTGCCTATTAAGATCCTTCGCTTCGCTCAGGATGACAGAGAATAGAACCATACTTCCTTAGCAATGACAAAAAAGAGGATTTAATATTTTTAGTAATAATATATTTAAAAAACATTCAGAGAAATATGTTATAAAAATAGGAGAAATCTAATTTACTGCGAAATATATATGGAATAACTGAATATAAATATAATAATATTTATATTGGAGCCTCAAATACAGTTAGTTTTAGAAAAGCTTTGCTTTTCATGCTAATAAAAAATCTAAGGAGGGGAACTATTTGAAAAGATTGCTAGCTTTAATTTTGGCAGCATTACTGGTTTTAGGAACAGTTGGATGTTCAAAATCAGGCAACAACACAGGAAAGACAGCAGGGGATGGCAAACCCCATATTGGAATTGTAACAGGTACAGCATCACAGGGTGAAGATGAACTTAGAGGTGCTGAAGCATTTGTTAAGGAGTACGGTAGCGTAAAAGACGGTGGAATTGTACAACACGTTACATACCCAGATAACTTTATGAATGAACCGGAAACTACAATCTCAATGATCGTAGGACTTGCAGACGACCCGCAAATGAAGGCTATAGTAGTAAACCAGGCAATTCCTGGAACCTCTGCAGCTTTTAAGAAAATCAGAGAAATAAGACCTGATATAATTTTATTAGCAGCATCACCACAGGAAGATACTAAAATGATTGAAGAGGCAGCTGATTTAGTTGTTGATGTTGACAATGTAAAACGTGGTTATTTAATGATGCTTGCAGCTAAGAAAATGGGAGCAGAAACATTTGTTCACATTTCCTTCCCAAGACATATGAGTATTGAGCTTCTATCAAGAAGAAAAACAATATTGGAACAAGCTGCTAAGGATTTAGGAATTAAATTTGCATCTGAAACTGCTCCAGACCCAATGAGTGACGTTGGAGTACCAGGAGCACAACAGTTCATACTAGAAAAAATGCCATCTTGGGTGGAAAAATATGGTAAGAATACTGCTTTCTTTGCTACAAATGATGCACAGACAGAACCTCTATTAAAGAAGGTTGCTGAACTTGGAGCCATATTTGTAGAGCCAGATCTTCCATCACCAATAATGGGATATCCTGGAGCATTTGGTATAGATCTTAAGGAGCAAGCTGGAGATTGGCCTGCAATACTTAAGAAGGTTGAAGAAGCCGTAATTGCAAAGGGTGGAGCTAAGAGAATGGGTACATGGGCTTATTCCTATGGCTATACTTCTACACTTGCGCTTGCAGAGTTTGGTAAGAGAATAGCAGAAGGTACAGCAAAGAAGGAATCCTTTGATGACCTAATGGCTACTTTTGGAAAATTCACTCCAGGTGCAGAATGGAACGGTTCATATTTTTATGACCTTGCAACTAAAGAAGAGAAGAAGAATCATGTAATGATATATCAGGATACTTATGTATTTGGACAAGGTTACCTTGGACAGACAAAGGAAGTAATTCCAGAGAAGTATAACAATATAAAATAATTAATGATTTATGCATTAGGAACGGTCTATATTAGTCTGTTCCTAATGCAATTATTTATAAGAAACGGTTATTTCGACTTATAGATTAGAGGTGAATTAATTGTCAAATGAAAACATATTACTAAAAATCCAGGGTGTTGGCAAGCAATTTGATGGGAATAGAGTATTAAAGGATATTAACTTTTCACTTGAAAAGGGTAAAATATTAGGGCTGGTTGGTGAAAATGGTGCTGGTAAATCAACACTAATGAAAATACTATTTGGAATGAAAGATATTTCAGAAACTGGAGGCTATGAGGGCGAGATATATCTTGATGGTGAGAAATTAAACTTCAAAAGTCCCCTTGATGCATTAAATGCAGGAATTGGAATGGTTCATCAAGAGTTTTCACTTATACCGGGTTTTACTACAACTGAAAATATATTATTGAACATGGAAAAAACCAAGTCCAGTGTAATATCAAGGGTACTTGGAAAAAGACTTGAAACTATTGATAAGAGAGAAATGAAAAAGAGTGCCCAAAAGGCAATAGATACACTTGGAATACAGCTTGATCCAGATATGCTTGTTTCAGAAATGCCTGTTGGCCATAAACAGTTTATAGAGATTGCACGTGAAATAGATAGGGAAAAAGTAAAATTGCTTGTTTTAGATGAACCCACAGCGGTTTTGACTGAATCAGAGGCAGAAATACTCCTTAAAGCCATGAGAAGACTTGCTGATATGGGGGTTTCAATTATTTTTATTTCACATAGACTAAATGAGATTACAGAAGCATGTGATAAAATTGTAGTCCTAAGGGATGGAGTTATTGTGGTAGAAAAGCAAGCTTCTGGAGTAAATGTAAGGCAGATTGCTGAATGGATGGTTGGTAGAGATATAGGTGATAAAAAAGCTAAACATGTAAAAATAGTAGATGTTACAGATGATAATAAGGATGTTATTCTTGAAGTAAAGAATCTCTGGGTAGACATGCCTGGGGAAACCGTAAGGAATGTATCCTTTAAGGTTAAGCGAGGGGAGATATTTGGAATAGGTGGTCTTGCAGGACAAGGGAAACTAGGAATTCCTAATGGAATAATTGGTTTACTTCCAGCAGGCGGGGAAGTTATATTCAATGAAAAACCACTGGAGCTAAACTCAACTTATAATGCATTAAAAAGTGGACTGGCATTTGTATCTGAAGATAGAAGAGGTGTAGGCCTTTTATTAGACGAGCCAATTGACTGGAATATTGCTTTTAATGCAATGCAGGTTCATGATAATTTTTTAATTTCCGTATTGGGTGGATTAATCAAGTGGCGTGATGATAGGGCAATGAGAAGATGTGCTAGAGAATATATTAATGCCTTGGAAATAAGATGTACAAGTGAGAAGCAGCTTACAAGACAGCTTTCAGGAGGTAATCAGCAAAAGGTATGCCTTGCAAAAGCCTTTGCATTAGAGCCAACCCTTTTATTCGTATCAGAACCTACTAGAGGTATAGATGTTGGAGCAAAAAGCCTTGTACTTGATGCATTAAGACGCTACAATGAGGAAAACAATACTACAATCGTAATGGTGTCCTCAGAGCTTGAAGAGTTAAAATCCATTTGCAATAGAATTGCAATTGTTAGTGAAGGAAAGGTAGCAGGTATTCTACCACCTAGTGCAGAGGCAGCAGAGTTTGGATTGCTTATGTCTGGGTTAAATCAATTGAGAGAAGAAGGTGAAAAGCATGAGCAGGATTAGGAGCTTTATAAAAAATTTTGGGTGGCCGCGCATTATTATAGGCTTATTCCTGGTATCCTTGTTCATTGCAGGACCGTTTTTTGGAGTAAAAACCGATGCATCATTAAACGACGTATTGGTGCGTTTTGGAATGAATGCTGTTCTTGTTCTCTCAATGGTACCAATGATACAGTCAGGATGCGGTTTGAATTTCGGTATACCTGTTGGACTTATAGCCGGGCTTATAGGTGCTGTAATGAGTCTTGAATTACATCTTACTGGTATAGCAGGCATAGGGGCTGCAATGGGTATAGCTATTGTTGCAGCAACAATCTTAGGATATGGATATGGGTTGCTTTTAAACAGAGTTAAGGGCGATGAGATGATAATTGCCACATATGTTGGTTATTCAATCGTATTTTTTATGAATATTATGTGGATAGTACTTCCATTTCGGAATCCCTCCAGCGTACAAGGCTTTAAAGGGGAAGGACTTCGTGCTACAATAAGTGTTGAGGAATATTGGATTCGTGCAATCAGTGATATATTAAAAATTAAAGTAACAGACAGCTTTACGATTCCAATTGGAATGTTCATATTTTTTGCTTTTATGAGTATATTAGTTTGGGGATTTTTTAGAACAAAAATTGGCACTGCTATAACAGCGGTTGGCTCCAATCCTGAATTTGCAAGGGCTTCAGGTATTAATGTTAATAAAATGAGAACAATATCTGTAGTCTTGTCAACTATAATTGCAGCAATTGGAATGATTGTTTACCAGCAAAGTTTTGGTTTCGTCCAAATGTTTAGTGCTCCACTTGCATTTGTGTTTCCGTCAGTAGCTGCTGTTCTTCTTGGTGGAGCCTCTGTAAATAAAGCATCTATTGCTAATGTTATTATAGGAACCCTATTGTTTCAGGGTATACTTACAATGACACCTTCAGTAATTAACAGTGCAATTAATATAGACGTTTCGGAAATTCTAAGAATTGTTATATCTAATGGGATGATCGTATATGCCCTTACCAGGAAAGGGAGGTAAAAACATGAAGCTTGACAATAAAAAGTTTAAAAGGGTTTTGACGGGTAGTGCGGTGCCTATTCTATTTTTATTTATAAGTGTATTAGCAATACCTCTCTCAAACTTTACTGGAACATACTTAATTAGAGAAATAGTAACACGTCTTTCTAGAGATACCTTTCTAGTATTGGCATTATTGCTGCCAGTAATGGCCGGAATGGGAATTAACTTTGGTATGGTTTTAGGTGCTATGGCAGGTCAGATAGGGCTTATATTTATTACTGACTGGGGAATTATAGGGTGGCAAGGACTTGTACTGGCAATGATAATTAGTACTCCTATAGCCATACTTTTAGGTTATTTCGGAGGTGTTGTTTTAAACAGAGCAAAGGGACGAGAAATGATTACTTCTATGATGTTAGGTCTTTTTATTGCAGGTATATATCAATTTTTCCTACTTTATTTAGCTGGTACTGTAATACCTATAAAAAGAGCTACACTGCTTCTATCAAGAGGCTATGGAATTAGAAATGCAATCACTTTAGATGTTGCCAGTGGCTTTGATAATATTTGGAAAATCATAATAAAGGGTGTACCTATACCAATAGGGACCTTTCTAATAATTGTTGTAATATGTATATTCACTGTATGGTTCAGAAAAACAAAACTAGGACAGGACATGAGAGCTGTTGGTCAGGATATGGTAGTATCAAATACGGCAGGTATTAAGGTTGATAAAACTCGTATACAATCAATAATTATTTCTACTGTTCTAGCAGCTTTTGGCCAAATTATATTTTTGCAGAATATAGGTACCTTAAATACTTATAATGGAGCTGACCAGGCGGCACTGTTTGCAGCAGCATCCCTACTTGTAGGTGGTGCCACAGTAAGTATGGCTACAATCCCGAATGCAATAATTGGTACTGCTTTGTTCCAGATAATGTTTGTAGTTATGCCAATGGCAGGTAAAAACCTTACAGGCTCTGCAATGATTGGAGAATATTTAAGAACCTTTGTATCCTATGGAGTTGTTACTACAGCTTTAGTACTTCATGCATGGAAAAGACAAAAGGATAAGGATAATGACAGAGCCTATCTGAGAACAGGAGATGGCGGAAATACAGCAAAATAGCAGGATTATAAAAGGTTGATCTAGTTTTAACTTGATCAACCTTTTGTTTTTAGTATACAGGAGTGCAGTATTTAAGATATTTTGGGCTGTCTCCCCCTGCAATTATCATATATTGTTCTTTAAGCATTTTTGTTATGATGCCTGTTTTCCCGCTGCCAATAACTCTTCTATCAACAGAAACAATAGGGGTAACCTCCATTGCTGTACCTGAGAAAAACAATTCATCTGCACCATATAATTCGACTCTTGAAATGCTTCTTTCAACTGTTTCTATTCCGAAGTCTGACTTAGCTACCTTAATAACAGTATCTCTTGTTATTCCCTCTAGAATATTATCACTTGGTGGAGGTGTAATTAGCTTTCCATCCTTAACCATAAATATGTTTTCTCCAGAGCCTTCACATACATTCCCCTCACCAGTTAAAAATATTGCCTCATCAAATCCATTCTGACAAACCTCAAGGTGTGCAAGTGCAGAGTTTAAGTATGCAGCAGTGGCCTTTGTCCTGCCTGGTATCATGTTGTTGTTAACCCTCTTCCATGAGGTAATAGACACATCAAGTGCTTCCTTTGATGCAAACCTTTCAAGTGGCTGGCAGTATACAGCAAGCTCATTTTCATTATCAAAAAGTGTTGGAGAAATTGCATTGGAGCTTTTGTAGGCTATTGGCCTAATATATACAGTTGTTTTATAATTGTTCTTTTTAATCAGTTCAACAGTTAAATCACATAGCTCCTGGCAGGTATAGGGTATATTTATATTTAGTACCTTACAGGAATTTAAAAGCCTTTTATAATGATCATAAAGCCTGAAAACATATAGCTGGGATGCTTCCTCATTCCAATAGGCTCTTATTCCTTCAAAGCAGCCAAGTCCATAATTAAATGCTTTATTTCTAATACCTGGATTTACATCCTTTTCATCAACTATTTGTCCTTTATAATATACATATGAATTAGCCATAAATTACCTCCTACATTTAATTTTTCTGAAATATATAAAAAATCTCTATTTACATTTTCATTTCATTCCCAAAAGTGTTTATCTGCGATAAATGAAAGTGGCCTGTCATTCTGAACGTAGTGAAGAATCTTTCCAAGATGCCTATAGGATCCTTCACTACGTTCAGGATGACAGGGGTAGAACTTAATGGAAACAACAGATGTGAAAATGTAATGCTATAAGTGCGAGAAATAATCTGTATACGTTACCCTACGTGTTTGCAATTTGTAAGTCCACTACCAAGTGGAACCATTGGAGTCGCCATGTTATCCTCATCTATTATACATTCAATCAAAACCGGTTTTTTCATAGATAGTGCTTTGCTTAAAACTTCCTCAACATCCTCATTTTTTGTAAGCTTCATTGAAAAAATACCAAATGCAGCTGCAAGCTTTGTAAACTCAACATCAGGTGTTACATCTGTTTCAGATATCCTGTTGTTAAAGAAAAGCTTTTGCCACTGTTTAACCATTCCTAATGAGCTGTTGTTAAGTACAATCTGTATTAGGGGTATTTGATATTTTGATACTGTTGCCAGCTCCTGCATGTTCATTTTAAAGCTTCCGTCACCTGCAATATTTATAACCTGTTTATCAGGTCTTCCAATTGCACTTCCAATTGCTGCACCAAGTCCAAAACCCATGGTACCAAGACCTCCTGATGATATAAATGTCCTTGGCTCGTTAAAGCTATAATATTTAGCAGTCCACATTTGATTTTGGCCAACCTCAGTACATATTATGGCCTTACCATCTGTTAAATCCTTTAGCTTCTTAAGCAGATATTCTGGACTAAGACTTCCATTGTAGGGAGTTTCACTATCAAGATTGGTTTTCCAATTCTCCACATTCTTGTTCCAGATTGAGTAATCTTTACTATTAATCCCCTTAAGAAGCCTTTCTAATATACACTTTAAATCTCCACAAAGGGAAACATCAGAATTAATATTTTTATCAAATTCCGAAGGATCTATATTTACATCAATAATTTTAGCCCTGGATGCAAATTCATCTGTCTTACATGTAACTCTGTCATTAAATCTTGTTCCAAGACCTATAATCAAATCAGCATGGCTAACTGCGTAATTAGAGCAAAAGCTCCCGTGCATTCCTACCATACCCATAAATAATGGGTGATCACCTGGAAAACTTCCCAATCCCATAAGTGAACATGACAAGGGAGCATTGATTCTCTCTGCAAGAGTTTTGAGCTCGGCATGAGCACCTGAACTTATTACTCCCCCCCCTGCATAAATGACAGGACACTTACTTTCATTTATATATTTCAATGTCTTTTCCATAGCCTCATTATTATATAAATAGTTTTCAGATGAATTGGCATTATCTTCAATCAACTTTGGAGTGTATTCTATATTAAACTGTTGTACATCCTTAGGTATATCAATAAGTACTGGACCGGGTCTTCCTGCTTTTGCGATTTTAAATGCTTCTCTTATGATATCAGGAAGGGTTTCTGGTTCCATAACAAGAAAATTAGTCTTGGTTATACCCTTAGTTATTTCTGTTATATTAATCTCCTGAAAGCTATCCTTACCTATAAGGTGCCTGGATACTTGTCCTGTTATTATAACCAAAGGTATAGAATCTCTGTATGCAGTAGCTATTCCTGTTACAGTGTTTGAGGCTCCAGGACCCGAGGTGACTAGAACAACACCCACCTTCCCTGTAGCTCTGGCATATCCGTCTGCTGCATGGGTTGCACCCTGTTCATGTACTGTGAGAATATGTGTCAAAGCCTTTTCATCATATAATTCATCATAAATATTAAGAACTGTTCCCCCTGGATATCCAAATATTGTGTCTACACCCTGTTCCTTTAAACATTCAACAAGTACTCTTGCACCTTTCATTTTCATGTTTATTTTCTCCTTTCCTCTATTATTTATAAATCTCAGCTGTTATTAAATCACCTAGCTCTTCCGTACCAATCGAAATCATGCCTGGCATCATAATATCTGAAGTTCTATAGCCCTTATCTAAAATACTTGATACTGCAGCATATATTTTATTTGCTGCTTCCTCCATTTTGAAGCCATACTGGAGCATCATTCCACAGCTTAAAATAGTTGCTATGGGGTTTGCAAGATTTTTGCCTGCAATATCAGGTGCTGAACCGTGTATTGGTTCAAATATTCCCTTCCCATCTGAGTTTAAGCTGGCTGAAGGCAGCATACCAAGGGAGCCTGTAAGCATAGATGCCTCATCGCTTAATATATCACCAAACAGGTTTTCGGTAACAATAACGTCAAACTGACGAGGATTTCTAATTAGCTGCATAGCAGCATTATCAACATACATATAATCAAGCTTTACATCCGTGTATGACCTTGACAGCTCTGTTACTGTCTCTCTCCAAAGCCTTGAGCTTTCAAGGACATTTGCCTTGTCTACAAGAGTTAACTTGTTTTTTCTGCCCCTTGCTATTTCAAATGCAACTCTGGCGACTCTTTTAATCTCTTCAGTGTTATAAATCATTAAGTCCCAGGCTGACATTCCATTTTCCGTTTCACGTCTTCCCTTATCACCGAAATATGCACCACCAGTAAGCTCTCTGACTACCATTATGTCAAGTTCACAACCTAGTACATCTTCCTTGATTGAGGATGAGGCAATAAGCTGAGGATGAAGCTTTGCAGGTCTCAGGTTTGCAAATGCATTTAAGGATTTTCTTAATCTTAAAAGTCCACTTTCAGCTCTTTTTGAGGCTTCAACATTATCCCATTTAGGACCGCCTACAGCCCCAAGTAGTACGCTGTCAGCTTCAAGACAAGCCTTCTCAGTGACCGGTGGGTATGGATTATCATACTTGTCAATTGCACATCCACCCATTAGATATTCTTTAAATTCCATTTCTACCCAGTATTTTTCACATACTGCCTTAAGCACCTTAAGCCCCTGCTTCATCGTCTCAGGACCAATTCCATCTCCAGGCAGAACGGCTATTT
>JBEQBT010000009.1:0-29295 GCA_041639705.1 Clostridiaceae bacterium
TATTAGGCTATCAGCCATACTAATGGCTATGGTGTTTGGATTTTTAATGATAGAAAAGCTCTTAAGAGGAAGAAAAAAATACAGTTATACAACCACAAAGGTTAGACCAATAATAAGACAAAGACTAAAAGGAATTAAGGGAGTTAGTGCTTTCCTATTTTCATTTATAATTTTTGCATTTAGCTTTTTAATACCAACTCTCCAGTTATTATATTGGAGTACACTTACTTATAAAAAGATTATAAATGTTAAATTCTTTAATCTAATATTAAATTCTTTATCCTCAGCCTTGATAGCTACAATATTAATAATTGCTGCAGCTGTTGTTGTTGCAAATTACACCAGAATAAGTGAAGGCTTTGTTTCAAAGTTCTTTTCAAAATCAATCACTTTAGGCTATTCAATACCAGGAGCGGGTATAGCTATTGGTGTTATTGTATTTTTTATAGGACTAGACCAGAATCTACAATGGCTATATAGGCTTTTAGGAATAACTTCTCGTAGACTTGTATTAAGTTCAAGTATTGTTATGCTAATATTTGCTTATGTTATAAGATTTTTAGCAATAGGCTACAACAATATAGAGGCAGGCTTTGAGAAAATAGGTAAAAGGTTTTTTGAAGCTTCAAGAATGTTAGGGATGAATGTTACAGAAACTTTTTTTAAGGTAGATTTAAAGATGATAAAGCCAGCAATGATAAGTGGATTTTTACTTGTATTCGTAGACGTATTAAAGGAACTTCCCCTAACATTAATATTAAGACCATTTAACTATAATACCTTAGCTACAAAGGCTCAAGAATATGCAAATGATGAGCTGATTCAAGAAGCATCAATTGCTTCTTTGATAATTATTCTTCTAAGTATCATTTCTATTTGTCTTTTATACAAATCTGGAAAGAAGAAGGAGAGGTAGTTTATGTTTGTTGAGATAGAGAATTTAAAATTTAGATATAAAAATGCTAAGGAAGATACTATTAAAAATTTTGCTATGAATGTAGATAAGGGTGAAATTATATCTATTTTAGGCGAAAGTGGAAGTGGTAAAAGTACAGTATTGAGAATTATATCTGGATTAGAAGCTAATGCTAGTGGTATCATTAAAATTGATAATAAGATTGCATTAGACGATAAAACTTTTATTATGCCTGAAAAAAGGGGTATAGGTATGGTATTTCAAGATTATGCTTTGTTCCCTCATATGATGGTGACAGAAAATATTCTATTTGGACTTAAGGGATTCGGTAAAAAAGAAAAACAAGAGAGGTTAAGTGAAATGCTTGAGCTTGTAAGCCTTAAAGGCTTTGAGGGAAGGTATCCCTATGAGTTAAGCGGAGGACAGCAGCAAAGAGTAGCAATAGCAAGGGCATTAGCACCAAGACCAGCATTATTTTTGCTAGATGAGCCCTTTAGTAATCTTGATGCTGATTTGAGGAGTAAAATAAGAGAAGAAATAAAAGTAATTTTAAGGCAAACGGGAACAACTTCAGTTTTTGTCACTCATGATAAAGAAGATGTTCGTGCATTGGCAGATAGGGTTGTTGTAGTTAAGGATGGATTTGTTTTGAGAAGTGGAAATGTGAATGATATTCTAGGTAACTAATTAATTATATTTAAAGTGGATGTGGATTATTGTCACAACCATTTTAAAAATATTTTTAAATACTATTCTGTTAAAACGTTTTTAGTTGGAGAACTTGCTGAAGATGTCGGATGTTCTCAAAGCCTTATATCAATGCAGTTAAAGTGAACTCGCTCAGCTAAAGCTGAACGAGTTCACTTTCAAAAAAATTATATTTAATAATATCATTTTAGAGCAATCGAGAGGTTGTCCTTTTTATGCTTGTAATTTTTATATTGACATAATATGATAAATATGTTATATAGATAAGTGAGAATTAGCACTCGTAATAGTAGAGTGCTAACAATAATATTTATGTGTAGCTTTTTAAGAAAGGAGTAATAATATGGAAACAAAACAGTTTAAAGCGGAGTCTAAGAGACTGCTAGATCTTATGATCAATTCAATTTATACTCATAGGGAGATATTTTTGAGAGAGCTTATTTCAAATGCTAGTGATGCCATTGATAAAACATATTACAAGGCATTAACTGATGATTCAATAGTATTTGATAAGGGCAACTATTATATTAAGGTAGAAATAGATAGGTCAAATAGGACTTTGAAAGTTTCCGATACTGGTATTGGAATGACAAAGGAAGAATTAGATGATAATTTAGGAGTAATAGCAAAAAGTGGGTCGCTAAATTTCAAAAAGGAAAATGAAATAAAGGATGGTTATGATATAATTGGTCAATTTGGAGTTGGTTTCTATTCTGCATTTATGATAGCAGACATTGTTACTGTTATTAGTAAGGCTTTTGGTAGTAATGATGCCTACAAGTGGGAATCTAAAGGAGTAGATGGTTATACTATAGAACCATGCGAAAAGGATTCTGTTGGTACAGATATTATACTTAAAATAAAGGAAAATACAGAGGATGAAAACTTTGATGAATACTTAGAGCAGTACAAGCTAAAATCCATCATTAAGAAGTACTCTGATTTTATTAGATATCCAATAAAAATGAACATAACAAGTAGTAAACTTAAAGAGGGTAGTGAAACTGAATACGAGGAATACACAGAGGAACAGACTGTGAATAGTATGGTTCCTATATGGAGAAAAAATAAAAATGAACTAAAGGATGAAGACTATAATAATTTCTATTCTGAAAAGCGTTATGGCTTTGACAAACCCCTAAAGCATATTCATATTAGTGTAGATGGGGTAGTTAGCTACAATGCAATTTTATACATTCCAGAAAAAACTCCATATGATTTCTATACAAAAGAATATGAAAAGGGACTAGAACTGTATTCAAACGGCGTTATGATTATGGAAAAGTGCTCTGATTTATTGCCTGACTACTTTGGATTTGTGAAGGGTGTAGTAGATTCAGATGACCTGTCACTTAACATATCCAGAGAGGTACTGCAGCATGATAAACAATTAAAACTTATCGCTAAAAACATAAAAACTAAAATTAAAAATGAACTGGAAAGCCTATTAAAAAATGAAAGAGATAAGTATGAAGAATTTTTCAAATCCTTTGGTAGAACATTGAAGTTTGGAATTTATAATGAATTCGGAAGTAATAAGGATGTATTACAAGACTTGTTAATGTTTTATTCATCAAAGGAGAAGAAAATGGTCACACTAGATGAATATGTATCAAGAATGCCAGAGGATCAAAAATATATTTATTATGCTCCAGGAGAATCAATAGAAAGAATAGAGAAACTTCCACAGACTGAGGTGGTTTTAGATAAGGGATTTGAAATACTTTACTTTACTGATGATGTGGATGAGTTTACAATAAGAATTTTAATGAATTATAAAGAAAAAGAATTTAAATCAGTCTCAAGTGGTGATCTGGGAATTGAAAAGGAAGAAAATGAAGAAGCTGCAAAAAAAGAGGAAAAGGATAATGCTGGACTGTTTGAATATATGAAGAATTCCTTAGAAGACAAAGTAAAGAATGTTAAGGCTTCAAAAAGGTTAAAGCAGCACCCTGTATGTCTATCCAATGAAGGTGAAATTTCAATTGAGATGGAAAAGGTACTAAGTGCAATGCCTAATAACCAAAATATAAAAGCTGATAAGGTATTAGAAATAAATATAAATCATGAGATGTTTAAATCCCTAAAGGAAGCATTCGAAAATGACAAGGATAAGCTTAATCTATATACGGATTTGTTATACAACCAGGCTTTACTAATAGAAGGGCTACCTATTAATGATCCTGTTGAATTTACAAACAATATGTGTAAATTGATGAAATAGATATAAATAAAATGGCAGTCATATAAGTAATAACTCATATGGCTGCCACTTCTATTTAGCCACTTCTATTGTAATATTATAGTTACTGTTTTCCTTTTTAATTTCTTCTTTAATTGATTTAATTATGTCTTTATATTCAGATTGAACTATTGATGATGGTACTAGTAAGTCAAAAATAATGTTAATTCTATTTCCTCCATCTGTTATACGAAGATTTTGTATATTAAGGTTTAAATCTAACTTCTGAATAATGTTGTTAATAGATTTTGTAATAAGGCTATTTCTAGCAATATCAGTACATATAGGATCTATATGAATTACTATGCTAACTCCAAGCTCATCTATGATCCTTTCTTCAAGTTCATCAATAACAGAATGAACCTCAACTAAATTAACATTATCAGGAACCTCAGCATGTATTGATGCAGTTACTCTTCCAGGACCATAGTCATGCATTTTTAGTTCATGTGTACCTATTACATATTTACTATTTATAACTAATGCATTAATATTTTTAACAATTTCAGGATCAGGTGAAGAACCTAATAGTAAATTTACTGTTTCTTTAGCAATGCTAAATCCTGTTAAAAGAATTAAAAATGAAATTCCAACACCTACTATTCCATCAATAGGGTAATTAATAAAGTTTCCTAATATAGTTGCAACAATTACTGCACTTGTACCAATAACATCACTTAAACTGTCATAGGCAGTAGCCTTATTTATACTTGAATTTATTGCTTTACTAATATATTTGCTGTAGGAGAACATCCATAGTTTAACTGATACAGAAAAAATTAGGATTGCGATAGCTATAGGGCTAAATAACAACTTTTCAGGATTAATAATCTTATCAAAAGAATTTTTTAATAGCTGAAAGCCAACAGCAAAAATTATAAATGATACTGCTAGGGATGCAATATATTCAAATCGTCCATGACCATAAGGATGTTCATTGTCAGCTGGACGATTACTCAACTTTACTCCTATGATAGAAATCACTGTAGAACCTAAATCAGTCAAATTATTGAAAGCATCCGAAATTACAGCAATACTGTTTATAAATACTCCAATAAATAGTTTTATTGTAAACAAAAACAGGTTGCAGATTATACCTAATACTCCTGCAAGTAGTCCATAAGATTCCCTTACAAATTTGTCATTTACATTTTGATAGTTTTTGATGAATTTTTTAATTATTATTTTTATCAAATTAAAACCTCCAATCTGCTAAAAGTCAATTGATTATTTGTCATAAAAGTTACCCCCATATTAGTTTTAACGATTTTTAACTCTATGGCACAAAAATTGACCTTAACAGTTTGGTAATCCATAAAATGTATAAAAAAACACACCTATGGAACAAATAACTGTCCCACAGATGTGAAATAAATTCATCTGTTGCCGTTTTAGGCCCAGCCCCATGAACCATACAAGGTTCATCGCCTGCTCAGTTTGTACTGTAGTTCAAATGCAGCGCAAAGAGATGTACTAAGTATAATATAAAAATGAATATTTGTCAATAGATAGGAAGTTAGCAGGAGTAGTAGGGGTACACAACAACAAAAGATCTACCAGTATTGAAGCAGATAACTCATTTTTACATTTCAAATTATCTATTTAAACATTATGAATTATAGAAATGTAGTTATCGAACAATAATTTATGGCTTTTATATGAACTCGAAGAAACTAATTAATTTACTTTTCCCTCATCAAGTTCATCAATTTGAAGAGCAAGAAAGTTTTCAAAAATAGGGGGTTGATATATTCCTAGAATTTTAAAGTAGTTTTTTTGAATTTTTATTTACTCAGGTATTTATTTGTGTTAAAGTTAATGCATATAGGCTTTTTCAAAATCTGCATTGATTGACTAATCGATATAATTTATAAATGGGTTAATGTTATAAAATTTTGAATTTTACATATTCAAGATGAAAACAAAACAGGGTTAAGAATTCAAATTATTTATATTGATTCTTTACAATAATTAGGAGGGATTATAATGCTAACAAAAAGCTGTAATGAATTTATTGAGGAGCTTTCATCAAAGTCACCTGTTCCAGGAGGTGGAGGCGCTTCTGCATATGTAGGAGCACTTGGGATGTCACTAGGAAGTATGGTTGGAAATTTAACTCTGGGTAAAAAGAAGTATGCAGACGTTGAGGAGGATATTAAAGAACTACTCGTAAAGTCAGAAGACGTTATCGATAATTTAAAGAAGCTAGTTGCAAAGGATGCTGAAGTATTTTATCCACTTTCTCAGGCATATGGATTACCTAAAGAAACTGAGGAAGAAAAGTCAGCAAAGGATGCTGCACTCCAGCAGGCTTTAGTTGCTGCAACAATGGTACCATTAGAGATTGCCAAATATTGTTTAAGAGCAATTGAATTGCATGAAGAATATGCCCAAAAAGGAACACGTATAGCAATAAGTGATGTAGGAGTTGGTGTGGCATTCTGTAAGGCAGCTCTAGAGGGTGCGAAGCTTAATGTTTTAATTAATACAAAAATTATGAAGGATAAGGAATTAAAAAACAAAATAGAAAATGAGTTAAAAGACATAGAGGAGAAGGGTATTCTAAAGGCTGATAAAATATATAAAAATGTGGAACTGCAATTAAAATTTGAATAATTTGAATAATTTTATTAATTATCTAGTTTTATTTATTTAAGGAGATGGTAAATATGGGACAAATAATTAAAGGTAAATTAGTTGCAGATGCTATAAGTGAAAATTTGAGTAAAAAAGTAGAAGAACTGAAGAAAAAGGGTATGTCACCTAAACTGGTAATTGTAAGAGTTGGGGCAAATCCAAGTGATCTATCCTATGAGAGAGGTGCTTTAAAAAGATGCTCCTCTATTGGAATTTTGGCAGAGGTTAATGAACTTCCTGGGAATATATCCCAAGATGATTTTATAATAGAACTTGAAAAAATAAATAAGGATAAGGATGTCCATGGAATATTGATTTTCAGACCATTACCAAAGCAATTAGATGAAACTGCTATTAAGTACGTTATTTCACCTGAAAAGGATATGGATTGTCTCAGCCCTGTAAATGTGGCTAAAATTATGGAAAATGATGCAACAGGCTTTGCACCCTGTACTCCATCTGCAGTTATGGAAATACTAAAGTATTACAATGTACCTTTAAAGGGCAAAAAGGCTGTAGTGGTTGGCAGGTCAATGGTCGTAGGAAAACCTGTGTCAATGCTGCTTTTGAATGAAAATGCCACTGTAACAATATGCCATTCAAAAACTCAGGATATGCCAATCGTTTGTTCAGAGGCAGATATATTGGTAGTTGGAATTGGTAAAGCAAAAATGATTAAATCTAATTATGTAAAAAATGATGCCGTAGTAATAGATGTTGGAATAAATGTTGATGAAGATGGAAACTTGTGCGGAGATGTAGATACAGATGATTGTGTTAACAAATCTTCAATGATTACACTTGTTCCAGGTGGAGTTGGTTCAGTTACTACTTCAATACTTGCTAAACATGTAGTTAGGGCATGTATGCAGCTAAATAATATTAATTCGGAAAATTAATTTTATCAAATATTCAAAGTGGAAAAACATAGATAAAGTATTAACAAAATCAAGAGGGTGCTCAAAATTACTTAAAAAGCATGCTTCAAATAAAAATTTGTGTATTGTCATCCTGAACGTAGTGAAGGATCTTTCCGAAGATCCGATAAGATCCTTCACTGCGTTCAGGATGGCATTAACACTGCAGTTAGCTTTCATAGCAATGACAATGCAGGTTCTCAAGCCCAATTACTACATGAAAATATTTTGAGATAGCCCCTTTTTTTCTTTTCTTTTATCCATTTCTTAGACTCCACCTTCTATAAGGTGGAGTTTCCACTTTGTGCTTCAGGTGGGGTAGAGTCCCCACCTGAAGTCTCGATGTTCAGCTTTAGCTGAACGAGTTCACTTAAAAACTTTTAGCTTTTTCTTGAGCGTCTTTGATTGCACTACTTAATATTGCAACAACGTCTATACCTATAACATCCAATTCATCTGCAGAAATAGTAGTGAAATCAGTAATTCCAAGAAATCCCAATATTGTTCTTAAGTATCTATCTCCCATTTCAAATGATGAATAAGGTTCTTTGGAATATTGCCCACCTCTTGCTGTAATGTTAATTGCCTTTTTTCCTGTACATAAGCCAACTGGACCTGACTCTGTATATTTAAATGTGATTCCAGTTACACAAATATAGTCAATATATGCTTTTAAAATCCCAGGAATATTCAAATTCCACATTGGCTCTGCTATTACATATTTATCAACTTCAGCAAACTGATAGGTATATTTAAGAATTGGATGTTTTCTGCTTTCCTCAGTCTTAGGTCCGAAAACAGCATTTATGTCATCTGCTGATAATAGTCCTATACCCTCTTTATATAAATCTAGAGTAATAATTTCATCTCCAGGATGGCTCTGTTTGTAAGCCTCAATAAAACTATCAGATACCTTAAATGTTCTTGATACTCCCTCAGGTTTAGCATTTGCTTTAATATAAAGCACTTTACTCATTTGATTTTACCTCCATCTAATCGTATTTAAGATTTTCTTCTTAATTTAGTATTTTTAAATTAGAAGAATTTATTCAATATTGTTTTTTCGAATATGATACCTAGTTCTTTTCACTCGTTAAGATACCCTTTGAAAGTGTTAGGACTCTTTGAGCAATTTCTTCAACGAATGCGTTGTCATGGGTGACTATAATAATTGCAATGTTTTGAGCTGCTAAAGCTCTTATTATTTTAGATATTTGCATTCTTAGGGACTCATCCAGAGCAGAAGTTGGCTCATCAAAGCATAATATTGAGGGGTTTAGCATACAAGCTCTAGCGATTGCTACTCTTTGCTTTTGCCCTCCTGATAACTGATATGGATAACTATTTTCCTTTTCCGCTAATTCTAATTGAGATAGCAGTTCATAAGCCCGTTTATCAATATCCTCAATGGACTTTTTTTTAAGAAATTGAGGCGCTTGCAGTATATTTTCCTTCACAGTCATATGGGGAAATAGGTTGAAGTTTTGAAAAACAAACCCAATTTCTTGCCTAATGGTTCGTATTTCTCTTTTAGAAGCATATTGCATTTTACCATCAATTTCCTTACAGAGGTATTGATTATTTATTATAATAGATCCATGGTCTGGAGTTTCTAAGCTGTTAAGACATCTTAGCAATGTGGTTTTTCCTTCTCCTGATTTTCCCTTTATACAAACGATTTCCCCTTTATTTATTTTGAATGTAACACTCTCAAAAATTATTGTATTATCAAAAGATTTGCTCAGATCATTAACTTCTAATGTCATATTTTTCTCCTATCTATAATAACTAAACTTTTTCTCCACACCATCTAGAATCCTTGTAAGCACTGCAGTAATTGCTAAATATATTAGCCCTATAACTATATATGGGATAAAAGTAGAGTAGGCATTAGATACAGATTTTGCAGCTTTTAAAATATCACTGACTCCAAGAATATAAACCAGTGAAGTATCCTTTAAAAGGGTTATGACTTCATTTCCTATTGATGGTAGAACATTTTTAATTACTTGGGGCAATATAATCTTAACGAAAGTATAAGCTTTACTTAAACCTAAAACTGCTGATGCCTCATATTGCCCTAAGTCAATTGAGTTAATACCTCCTCTAAAAATTTCTGCAAAGTAAGCTGTATAGTTTAATATGAATGCTATATATATTGCCTGGTATCTACTAAAAGCAAAACCAATATAAGGGACAAAATAAAAACCAAAAAATATAAACATCAGCTGTAATAACAATGGAGTTCCCCTCATAATATAAATGTATATTCCTGTTGCTTTTGCCACCAATTTATTATTAGACATTCTTAATTTTGCAACAATAATAGATAAAGGAATAGAAATAATAAGGGTTATAAAAAATACACCAATTGTTGCTTTAAGCCCACTCAAAGTGAGTGGTAATAACATTCTAAAAATTTTCATATCCATTTTGTCCACTTCCTACCAGTTTTTTTAGATTAATTTTCTGAAAACCACTTTGAATAAATTTTATCATATGTTCCATCCTTGATCATTTCATCAAGAGCTGCATTTAGTTTTTCTAACAATTGAGTATCATCTTTTCTCAAACCTACAGCATATTCTTCATCACCAAAATTTTCTTTTAATACCTTATAATTCTGCTCTCCCTTTTGCTTCATATAATACCTTGCAAGAACCTCATCTACTACAAGTGCATCTGTACGACCTGCTTCTAAATCATTAAAAGCTTCGTTATTTGTAGAAAATTCTATAAGAGCGCCACCCTTTAACGTACTAATAAAATTAGGATCTGATTTTACAGCATCAACAGCACTAGATTCTGCTTGGACCGATACAACTTTTCCAGTTAAATCTTTTTTTGTATTTATGCTTGAATTAGCTAAAGTAACAATGATTTGACTATTTTCTAAATATGGTTTCGAAAAAGCAACCTTTTCTTTTCTCTCATCAGTAACAGTATAACCATTCCAAATAAAATCTATATTTCCTGCATTAAGTTCAGTCTCCTTCATAGACCAATCAATTGGTTGAAATTTTATAGCTATATCTAATCTTTTTGCTGCTTCATTTGCTAAGTCAATATCAAAGCCTGCAAGCTCTCCCTTTTCATTTCTAAAACCCATTGGTGCGAATGTATCATCAAGTCCCATAACTAATGTAGATTTTTCTTTAGTGCTTATATTTGTTGATTTAGAAGAATTATCACTCTTGGAACAACCTAAAAACACAATAGATATTAATATAAGCATAGTAAATAGTATAATAAATTTTGACACAAATTTTTTCATAATATAACACTCCTTTTAATAATTAATTTAATTTAATTTTGATCTATCATTTGCCTGGCCAAACAAATAACAATAAAAAAACTCTCATCTCCTAGCATTAGCTAGAGGACGAGAGTATTAATCACGTGGTTCCACCTCATTTTATTGATACTTCACAATACCAAACTCATCAAGTACAAAAAATCTATACTTTAGCACATAACGGGTGCGAGTATCCGAATCAAACTAATCCCAATTAAGGTTTCATCGATTTGCTCAAAGATGTGTTCATTATATGTGTTTATGCATTTTCACCAACCATGCACTCTCTGAAAAACACTTTTATATTTACTATTTCTTGTCATAGCAATTAGATATTTAATTGATTTTATTATAATATCATGATTCTTAAATTGTGTAAAGACTATTTTATAAATATATAAAAAATTTTTTAATATAATATTACTATGAAATGGTCCTATTGATTTAACAATTAACAACACTATTGACATAAAATAAACTTAGAAGTATTATTTAATTATAACTGGTAACTACCACTTTATAAGTTTGGAGGTTTTGTAATGTTAGATAAGGAAAGTAAGATACCGCTGTATTCACAGTTAATGGATATTTTAATTCATGAAATTCAAAGCGATATGCAAGAAAATGAAAAAATGCTCTCTGAAAGAGAAATTTGTAAAAAGTATGATTTGAGCAGAACAACTGTAAGACAAACCTTTCAAGAACTTGAGAGAGAAGGATATATTTATATAAAACATGGCAAGGGAGCTTTTGTAGCATCAAATAAGTTCAATCAGAATCTACAGGGCTTTTACAGCTTTACAGAAGAGATGAAAAAACTAGGTAAGGAACCAACCTCCAAGGTTATAAAATTTGAGATTATTACATCAAATAATGATATTGCAAAAAAAATGAAGCTTGAAAGCGAGGATTTAGTGTACAAATTTACAAGACTTAGACTTGCCAATGGAGAGAATATGATTGTAGAAACAACCTATGTGCCCTATAATCTTTTTCCAGGGATTACAAAGGATGATTTAAATAAGAATCCGCTTTATGACATTTTTAAAGATAGATTTAATACTGTTGTGGAGTATGCAGAGGAAGTCTTTATTCCTGTTCTAACAAATGAAGATGAAGCTGAAAAATTAAGTATTGGGGTTGGATCTCCGAGTCTTAAAATTAGCAGATATGCGTACAATAGCAGCGATAAGGTAATTGAATATACAATAAGTATAGCAAGAGGAGACAAATTTAAATATAATATAAAGCTTTTGAAAAAATAATAAATATACACAATTTTATAAAATGGAGGAATAATATGAACAGAATTGCATCTACAAAGGAAATACTAATTAGCGCAATGAATAAGGGCTATGCAGTTCCCGCATTTAATATTCATAATCTTGAGACTATACAAGCTGTACTTGAAGCAGCTGACAAAATGGGCTCACCAGTGATTGTCGCAGGCACTCCTGGAACTATAGAATATGCTGGTGGAGATTATTTAGTAGCTATAGTTAATGCAGCAGTTAAAAAATATGATATTCCAATAGCAATTCATTTAGATCATTTTGAAGATGTTAATGAGATTATAAAATACCTGGATATGGGCTTTAAATCATGTATGATTGATGCTTCACATGAATCCTTTGAAGAAAATATAAGAATTACAAAGGATGTTGTTAAATATGCTCATAGTCTTGGAGCAACTGTTGAGGCTGAGCTTGGAAGGCTAGAAGGACAGGAGGATAACATTGTTGTAAATGAGGAAAATGCAGCCTTCACCAACCCTAAAAGTGCAGTTGAATTTGTAGAAAGAACTGGAATAGATTCTCTTGCAGTAGCTATAGGAACAGCACATGGATTGTATAAGGGTGAACCAAAGCTTGACTTTGAAAGGTTAAAAGCAATAAGAAAACTTGTATCAATACCACTTGTGCTGCATGGAGCTTCAGATGTACCGGATGAAATGGTTAAAAGGACTATAGAATATGGAATAAACAAAGTAAATGTGGCTACAGATCTAAAGATTCCATTTGCAAATGCAATAAAGCAATATTTTAATGAACACCCAGATGCTAACGATCCTAGAAAATATATAACTCCTGCAAAGAAAGCAATGATGGAAGTAGTAAAGCATAAGATAGAAGTCTGTGGAAGTGCAAATAGGGTGTAGTATGATAACTACAGTTACATTTAACCCAGCTATTGATAAAAGGTATTATATTAAAAGCATTGTAATTGGGGAGGTTCAGAGGGTTATAGATGTTGAAAATACTGCTGGCGGTAAGGGTCTTAATGTCTCACGTGTTGCAGCAATACTCGGAGAAAAGGTTTCTGCAACTGGTTTCCTTG
This sequence comes from Clostridiaceae bacterium, assembly GCA_041639705.1. Taxonomy (GTDB): domain Bacteria; phylum Bacillota; class Clostridia; order Clostridiales; family Caloramatoraceae; genus JARDZI01. The sequence goes on from JBEQBT010000009.1 coordinate 13,053, forward strand.
GAGGTACAAATGGCCAGTTTGTAGAAGAGGAAATCTCAAGAATAGGAATTGAAAGTAGGTTCTACAAAATAAAAGGTCAGACAAGGTGCTGCCTTGCTATAATTGATAGTGAAGGTAAACAGACGGAGTTCCTTGAACCTGGGCCAGAAATTGATGTGAAAGATTTTGAAGGTTGGCTAAAAATATATGAAGAACTTCTTGAAAACACTGATGTTGTGACGGCTTCTGGGAGCCTTCCTTTGGGACTGGATACTAATTCATATGGAAGGATAATTCATATGGCAAAAGTGAGAGGAATAAAATTTTTTCTTGATACAAGCGGAAATGCCCTGCTTGAAGGGGCAGAGGCAAAGCCATATTTTTTAAAACCTAATTTGGATGAGATAAGTCTAATAACTGGTAAGATCATAAACACTCAAATAGATATATTAAAGGGAATTAAGTACCTTAATGAAAAGGGTGTTGAGCTTGTTACAGTTTCCATGGGAAAGGATGGTTCTATATCAGGCTATAAGGGTAATTACTATAGGGTAATTTCGCCTGAAATAAATGCTGTAAACTCTGTTGGTTCAGGTGATTCCTTTACTGCAGGTATGGCTGTTGCACACAATAGGGGAATGAATATAATTAACTCAATAAGGTTTGCATCTGCATGTGGTGCTGCTAATGCTATGGAAAACAGGACAGGATATGTAAGAATTGAAAATGTTGAAAAAATATTTAAAGAGACCAAAGTAGTAAATATTAGGAATACTAAGGTATAGCTTTTCATATGGAATTGACATAAATAATAATTCTAATTCATAAATTTACATTGATTATAATTATAAACAAAAAAGTCTGTACAAATATGGTACTCAAGTGGTATTATTAATGAGAACCATTTTATAATACCACTTAAGTACCAATAAAATTTTGAGAAATAAAATTTTTGCCTGTTAGGAGATGTGGAAATATGGACACAATGTTTGGGTTCAACCCAGAGGATATAAAGAAAAGTAATATGAAATATACTATTAAGGAAATCTCAAGCCAAAAGGAAGTTTGGATAAGTGTATATAACAAGATAAAGCTTAGAAAAAATGAAATTCAAACTTTTGTTGACAGGTTTGACAGAGATACAAGGATTATATTTACTGGTGCTGGAAGTTCTGGTTTTATAGGAGATTCACTTGCTCCAATTGTAAGAAAAGAATTTAACTTTACCGATGTTGAATCAGTTCACTCAACTGACATAGTTGGAGCTCCAGAGCAATATTTAAACAAGGATAAAAGGACGGTTCTTGTATCCTTTGGCAGATCAGGAAATAGTCCTGAGAGCATAGCTGCAATCGATATTGCAAACAGTAAGGTTGATGAAATATATCATATAATAATATCCTGTAATCCTAATGGCGGACTAAGCGAAAGAATAAATGACAGAACTTTGAATCTTGTATTTGAAGAGCTCTCTAATGATAGTTTTGTAATGACCAGTAGTGTAACTGGCATGATGCTCGCTGCATATAGTATTTTTGCCATCGAAAAGGATTTAACAGATGAAGTAGAATGTATTTCTTTTTATGCAAAGGAAATAATAGAAAATAAATACAAAGCTATAGCTGACTTACTTAATACAAATGTCAACAGGCTTGTTGTCTTAGGAGCTGGAAATTTGTTTGGAGCAGCAAGAGAATCTGCACTAAAAAGTATAGAGCTTACAGCTGGGAATATGATGACATGGTATGATAGTCCAATGGGTTTTAGACATGGTCCAAAGGCTATGCTTAATGAAAATACATTAATATTATTTTATGTTTCAAACAATGATTATACAAGAAAATATGATATTGATATGCTAAAGGAATTGTCAAGATCCCCAAAGCATAAGTTAATTGCAGTATCAGATAAGTATTATGAAAATGTTGAAGAATGCTGTGATTTATATTTATATAATTCCAAAGACAGAGAACTTGGTGAAGCTTTTACACCATATACTGATATACTTACAGCACAAATACTTGCACTGTTTGCCTCTGTAAAGTTTGGATGTACACCAGATAATCCATTTCCAAATGGGGAAGTAAACAGGGTTGTTCAGGGAGTAATAATTCATAAGTTATAGGAGGTATATTTTATGGGAACGCCAAACATTTTACTAACACGTATTGATAATCGTTTAGTTCACGGCCAGGTTGGAGTAACCTGGACTACATCCTTGGGAGCAAATCTTATTGTTGTGGCTGATGATCTGGTAGCTCAGGATAAACTTCAACAGCAGCTAATGGGTCTTACAGCTGAATCCTCAGGTGCAGGTATAAGATTTTTTACACTGCAGCGTACAATAGATATAATTAGCAAAGCTGCTCCTTCACAAAAAATATTTCTAGTATGCAAGACACCGAGTGAGGTTAGAAAACTTATAGAAGGTGGAGTTCCAATTACAGAAGTAAACGTTGGGAACATGCATTTTTCACAGGGAAAACATCCTTTAAGTAAAAAGGTCTATGTTGATGACAAGGACCTTGAAGATCTTAGGTTTATTAAATCAAAGGGAATTAATATATATATACAAGACGTTCCCGGAGATTCAAAAGAATATATAGATTAAAGGAGGAGGGTTCTTATGCAAATTACCTTAGTTCAGGGTATTGCTCTTGCAATACTTGCTATCATCTTAGGTATTGACTTTTGGCTCGAGGCATTATTCATTTTCAGACCAATCATTGTATGTACATTAACTGGCTTAATTTTAGGTGATGTACGAATAGGACTAATAGCAGGTGGATTAACTGAACTTGCCTTTGCTGGTTTGACTCCAGCAGGAGGAACACAACCACCAAACCCTGTTCTTGCGGGTATCATGACAACTGTTATAGCATTTACAACAGGTTCAGACGCAAAAACAGCAATTGGACTAGCCCTACCATTTAGTATTCTTATGCAGTATATTATTCTTTTCTTCTACTCAACATTCTCATTTTTCATGGGGAAAACTGATAAAGCTGCAGAAGAAACAGACATTAAAGCTATAGTAAAGATTAACATTTTACTTACAGCAATTGTTGCAGTTACCTATGGTGTAGTTGTTTTCTTAAGTGCATATGTTGCACAGGATGCAATGAAGGCACTCGTAGAGTCAATGCCAGCATGGTTAACTCACGGCTTTGAAATTGCTGGAGGAATTCTACCAGCAGTTGGATTTGGAATGCTATTAAAGGTTATGTTAAAGGCACAGTATGTTCCATACCTTATAGTAGGATTCTTTATAGCTTCATTTATACCAATATCCAACCTTTTACCTGTAGCTGTAGTAGGAGCAGCACTTGCACTTTATGAATATTACAGGACAAAGGATCAGAAAAATAGCGTATCAAAACTTGCTGTTGAAGGAGATGATTTTAGTGAAGGGATCTAATAAAGAAAATAAAAAAGAATTACAGAGAGTTTTAACAAAGAAAGACATCACAAAATTAGGCTTTTATTCATCATTTCTTCAGGCAAGCTTTAACTATGAAAGAATGCAGGCAGGCGGATTTTTAGTTGCTCAACTTCCTTTCTTAAAGAAAATATACAAGGATGACAAACAAGGTCTTTCTGCATCAATGAAGGACAACCTAGAGTTTATAAATACTCATCCAAACTTCGTAGGCTTCCTTATGGGACTTCTACTTTCTCTTGAAGAAAAGAAGGAAGATAGAGGGCTTATAAAAGGTCTTAAGGTTGCACTTTTCGGACCACTTGCAGGTATAGGTGATGCCCTGTTTTGGTTCACACTGCTTCCAATAGTTGCAGGTATAACTGCATCACTTGCAATTGAAGGCAGTATTCTTGGACCAATTATATTCTTTGCAGTTTACTTGACAGTATTTATACTCCGTATAGCTTGGACACACCTTGGTTACAATCTAGGAGTTAAGGCTATAGATAAAATCAAAACAAGTACACAGATTATATCAAGGGCTGCTACAATTCTTGGGGTTACAGTTATTGGAGGACTAATAGCATCCTATGTAAAAATAAGTCTTGCACCACAAATTGTTGTTAATGCTGAAAAGACAGTTTCAATCCAGAAGGATTTTATTGATAAGATATTCCCTAATATTCTTCCTTTAGGATATGTACTTCTTATGTTCTATCTATTAAAGAATAAGAAGGTAAGCCCTGTAACTTTAATAGTAATTACATTTGCATTAGCTATATTAGGTTCATTAATAGGACTTCTGTAAAATGAGAAAGATTATAATTTTATGCGGTCATGGAAATTATGCTACAGGGATGCAGAGCACACTCGAGCTGCTTGCAGGCAAAAATCAAGATTTATTCTTTGTTAACTTTACAGCAGATGATACAGATATAACGTTAAAGGAAAAACTTGCTTCATTAGTTGAAAATAATAAGGGTTCAGAGATTTTATTTGTGTGTGATATTATTGGAGGTACTCCATTTAAGATTGCAGCAGAAATATCTAACTCTTCTGAAAGTATGGAGCTTGTAGTTGGATGCAATATAGGTGGAATACTTGAAATGATATTTATGAAGGATGGTCTTTCACTAAGAGAGCTTGCTGATAATATGGTTGAACAGAGTAAAAATTCAACCATAAGATTTAAAAAAATTGATACTAATGCAGCACTAGAAATAAACATCCCAGATGAAGGTGGAATTTAATTTTAAAAACTAAGGCAGGGTTATTTATTAATAACTCTGCCTTTTTTAAGACAAAATACATATATCTTAAAAATAAGGGTGATGAATTATGAGAATTTTAGGACTAAAGGAAAAAGAATTAAAGGAGATAGAAGGGTATTACACCTGTAAAGAGATGGTAAACCAACCATACCTATGGCATGAGGGAGTAAAAATTATTGAGAAAAACAGAAATAGAATAAAAAAATTTATTGATGAAATCAAATCAATAAGGTCCTTAAAAATTTACCTGGTTGGTGCTGGAAGCTCTGCAAAGGCTGCAGCCTTAGTAGAGAACTACATTAGAAAGGTAACAGGATTAGATGTCTATTCAGTTTCATCAACAAATCTAATTACACAGCCTGATAATTATATTTTTCAGGATTACCCAGTGCTGCTAGTTTCCTTTGGAAGCTCAGGAAATACTACAGAAGGCCTTGAGGCTGTTGAGCTTTTTAAGGAAAGATGCAGTAAGCTATATCAAATGCTTGTTATTTGTTCAAATAAAGGCGAGATTGTAGGAAAATACAGTAACCAGGAAGATGTTTTATATGTACCAATTCCAGAAGGAACAAAGGGCAGAAGTATGGCTGCCACAGGAGAGTTCACTCTATTAATCCAATATGCCCTTATGATGTTTGATATAGATAGCCTAGAATATTATGCAGATATGTTTAAAAATGCTGAAACAGATGCAGAACACTTTTTCCAAAATGATATATACAAGGTTCACAGTATAGCAAATAAGAAATATGATGTTATTGCTGCATTAGGCTCAAATGCACTAACAGCTCTTGCATCAGAAATGTGTCTTAAAATAGGTGAACTTTCAAGTGGACTTCAAAGTACACAGTTTCATCCAATTCTTGAGTTTAGGCATGGACCAAAGCTTATTATGAATTCAAAGTCACTTGTTTCCTTTTTTATAAGCAGTGATCCTCACACAATGAAATATGAAATTGATATGCTTAAGGAATGCTCAGAAAATAAGAGAAACAGTACAATTGCTGCAGTTTCAATGGATTACAATGAGGAGATTGATGAGAACTGTGATTATTATTTCTATTTTAACAGGAATAGATTTAAATACAGGGATGATTCCCATATTGTATTCCAGTATTCGTTGTATTTACAGAGCCTAGCCATACTAAAATCAGTTGATCTTTGTGTATCACCTGATAATCTGAGCAGTAGTGGTGGTTTTGTAAACAAAGTGGCACAGGGAGTAAAAATATATAAAAAGTAGTATACAATAAAATTAAATAATTATTAAGAATAACACAGCATGGTTGACCTATCAACCATGTTGTGTTATTCTGTAATTGTTGATATGTCAACTAATATAAGGAGGCATAAATATGGATATTACCAATAGGTATATAACAAAAATCTCTAGAGAAGCTCAGAGATTCGCAAGATTAAGCCTAAAGGGTACTGACCTTGGGACATCTGAGTATGAATGTCTGTACTATATACGAAAAAATAGTGGTGTAAGTCAAGAAAAGTTAAGTACTTTTTTAAATATTGACAAAGCTGCAGTTGCTCGTATGGCTGCGAACCTTGAAAAAAAGGGGTATCTATATCGCCTTCAGGATGAAAATGACAAGCGTGCAAAGAAGCTTTTTGTAACTGACAAAGTTATTGATATAAAAAATAGGACTTCATCTGGGGAGTCGACTTTCTATGAATGGCTTCTTGAAGGCATTGAAGAGGAGAAAAAAAAGGTATTTCTAAATGTTCTTAATGAAATATATATAAAAAGTAAAAAAGAGCGCAGAGGAAATTTTGTAAATATTAAGAAAAGGGATGTTATGAATTATGGCAAAGTTGAAGATTGAACCTATGAAACAACCTAACAAAATAATTAACTATTGGAAAAAGGAAAAATTTGTTGTAGGGTGTATTGTAATATTTGGACTTACATTTAACAGTGCAACTATACTTGGTCCGATTTATCAGGGTAAGCTGATTGATTCGATACTTCGTGGTGACAGTATATCCTCTGTGATATATTTAGCTAGAACCTTTGTAGGCTTAATAGGGTTAATTCAGCTGATGCGTTACTTTAAGCGGTTCTATATAAGGCGCTTTGCTAACAGCACAAGTGCCACAATGAGGCTTATGATATATAATAATATAATGCATAAAAGCACTGAAGAGTTGGATAAGGAAAATATAGGGAACTTAATGACTAGAGCAATTTCAGATGTAGATTTGTGTGTAGAAGGTATGAGAAAATTCACTACAGAAGTATTTGATACAGGAGTGCTTATGGCATCCTATTTAATTTCAATGCTCTCTTATGATATAAAAGTAACTCTTATTTCCATTATTTTTATACCAATCGCAATGATTCTTGCGGAAAAATTGAAAAGTATTATTTACAAGTTCTCTATTGCATTTCGTACAAAAAGCAGTTATTTTGCTAGCATTACATATGATACCATTGAAAATGCAATGCTATACCGTGCCAATGGAATGGAAGCTCAAAACAGAGTAAAGCATAATGAAGATTTAGAGGACCTGCAAAACAAGGCAATTAAAGCTAATATTTTAGAAAATTCCATGCAGCCAATATATAATATAATTGCAATGCTCGGAATAATCACTGTAATATATCTCGGAGGTACAAAGGTAATTAATGGAGGATGGACTGTAGGAATTTTTTCAACTTATATCATAATGTTTACTGCAATGGCAAATAAGGCAAGCAAAGCAGCCAAGCTATTTAATTCTGTGCAAAAATCACAGGTATCCTGGAAACGTATTAAGCCATATCTTACAGAGTATGAACAAAAAGATACAACCTTAAACGTTAACAAGGATAGCACAATGCTTAAAGTAGAAAATCTAAGTTTTTGTTATCCTGCAGGAAAGGATAACATAATTGAAAATATTAGTTTCGAAGGAAGACAGGGTGAAATCATAGGAGTAACTGGCTCCATTGCCTCTGGAAAATCTACTCTTGGATTATCCTTGGTTGGGCTATATCCATATTTAGGAAGTATAAAAATAGATGGTAAGGAACTCAAGGATTACTCTGAACATGAGAGAAGTCAGATGATTTCCTATTTGGGGCATAAGCCTCAGCTGCTTTCTGATACCATATACAATAATATAGTCCTTGGAAATGAACAGGATATCACTGCAGTTTTGAAGGATGTTTGTTTTGATACTGATTTAGCAGCAATGCCTGAGGGTGAAAACACATTAGTTGGAAATAGCGGAATTAGATTGAGCGGTGGTCAACAGTCGAGGATAGCACTTGCAAGGACTCTTTTAAACAAGAATAAAATCATAATTTTAGACGATCCCTTTTCAGCAGTTGATATGAGAACTGAAGAAAAAATTATTGAAAATCTAAAAAGTAATTATAAGGATAGTTTAATTATACTTGTTTCTCATCGCTTAACAATTTTCAATAGAATTAGCAAGATTGTGTTGATGCACAATGACAAAACAACAGATTATGGTACACATAATGAATTAATGAAGAGCTCTGAGCTTTATGCAACAATATTTAACTTACAATGTACGGCAGGTGATGATAATGATGGGGAATAGTTTAGTTAAAAGGTCTATTGTGAATGTAATTAAAAAGAATATTGGAATAAGTGCATTGTTAATATTTGCAGTGTGTGGTGTTGTTATTGCAAGTTTAATTCCACCACAAATTTTAAAGTATATAATAGATAATAACCTTGTACCAAAGAGTAGTAATGGACTGTTTACTTTGGCAGCTGCATATATAGGTGTATTATTGTTTATTGGCATCTTTGATTTTATGAAAGAGGCTGTTCTTACGATTTTAGGTCAAAAAATAACTAAGGAAATAAGGCTTGAAATGATTCAGAAGCTTGAAAAAATAAATTCAATGTTCTTTTCATCAAATGAATCAGGAGCGGTTGTTTCAAGGTTTACCAATGATGTGGATGCAATTAACTCCTTATTTACAAGTGGAATTGTTGGAATGATGATTGATTGCTTGAAAATTGTTGGTATAGTAATTTCTATATGGCTGTTCAGCCCAAAGCTTGGAATGATTGCATTGGCATTGCTGCCTGTTATTTATGGGATTACACGAGCATTTCAAAAGAGAATGCTGAAGGCACAAATACAAAAAAGAATTTTAGTTGGCAAGGTAAATAATCATATTTCAGAAAGCTTAAAAAATGTAAAAATGATTAAATCCTACGGCAAGGAAAGCTACATGGAAATGAACTATGTCAAGTATTTACTGGATAACTACAAAACAATCGAAAAAGTAAATTTTTATGATTCTGTTTTTTCTCCAAGCATCCAGCTTACTCGTGCTGTTGTGATTGCTATTATTGTAATATTATCTTCAAAGGGGTTAAACTATTTAGGTATTTCATTAGGTATGACTGCTGCAACCATTGAACTAATTTCTAACCTGTTTGCCCCTATTGAAACTCTGGGTATGGAGCTCCAAAACATTCAGCAGGCAGTATCTGGTATTCGCAGGGTAAATGACTTCTATAATGAGCCGGAGGATGAATGTAAAAAAGTTGAATTAACTGCAGAAGACGTAATTTCAAAACGTGAAGCTGTAAAAGTATCATTTAATGAAGTTACTTTTCAATATGAAGAGGGAACTAATATTTTACAAAACATTAACCTCCATATTAACCCTCTAGAGAAGATTACCTTTGTAGGTAGGACAGGTGTTGGAAAGTCTACATTATTCAAGCTGATAATGGGCCTTTTAAAGCCCTGTAAAGGAAGTATTACAGTAAATAATATTGATGTTTATGAAATTCCAAACCTGGAAAAACGTAAATTGGTTGGATATGTGGATCAAGATTTTCATATTATAAAGGGTACAGTAGCTGAACAGGTTAGCCTTAAGGATGAAGCTATCACAATTGAGGAAATTGAAAGTGCCCTCGACTTTGTGGGGCTTACAGATTATATAGAAACATTAGAAAATGGTATGGAAACAAACCTAAACAATGGCAATCTATTTTCCCAGGGTCAAAAGCAATTACTTGCAATTGCAAGGGCAATTGTTACGAATCCCCCGATTTTGCTGCTTGATGAAATTACAGCAAATCTTGATTCTACAACAGAAGAAAAAATTGTAGCTGTACTGCAAAGGGCAAGCAATACCCACACAATATTATCAATATCCCACCGATTATCCTCAATGCTTGCCAGTGACAGGGTAGTTATTCTTGAAAATGGTAAGGTTAAAAACACTGGCTCACCGGAAGAGCTTTTACAAAATGATGATTGGTATCGAAATCATATCACACTTGAGAAGCTGACCTGGGATTAAATCCCATGTGCTTTATTAGATATAATCTATGTATGAGGAGGTTGTGTAATGAAAAATATTTATGACGTACTTGAGGAATTAAGAATAAATGCTGAAAAGTCTGGAGAAGAAATAAAAACCAGAAAAATAATAAAAGAATATATGGGAAGTATAAAAGAATTTAAGGAAGAACAAATATGTAACTCCTTGATTTATTCTCATATCCAAAATGATGGAGGAAAAACTATTGCAATAAGAGAGGATTTTGATGCTGTTCTTACAGATGAAGGGGTTTATGAGCATAGATGTGGTCATAATGGGCATACAGCAATTCTTTTAGACTTTGCTTCAAAAATTAAAGAATTGGGGAATAAAAATATAATACTTATTTTTCAATCAGCAGAGGAAACAGGTGCTGGTGCACCAGAACTCATAAGCAATGGATTTTTTAATAAGTACAAACCGGATATAATATTAGGTTGTCATAATTTCCCTGGCTATAAAGAAAATGATGTTATTATTAAATCGGGAAATTTTAATAATTCAGTAATCGGGTTTAAATGTAGTTTAAATGGAAAACCCTCACATGCTGCAAGTCCTGAACAGGGTATAAGCCCAGCATATGCACTAGCAAAGTTAGTGAATCAATTAGAGAGTATGGGAGCAAGTGATGCTAAGATAAGCATAACACATATAAAAATGGGAGAAAATCAATATGGTACTTCAGCAGGCAACGCAATTATTCTTGGTACTATAAGGTCTTTAAATGATAACTTAATCAATGATATTGTTAAACAAATTAAAAATTCTCTTGATAAATTGGCAAACCAATATAAATTGGAAGTTGAAATAGAGACTTCAGAATATTTTAAAGGTATAATTAATTCAATAGATGTTACAGAAAGGGTAAGACAAATATGTATATATAATAATTATCCTGTTACTGACATGCCTGAGATTTTCAAAGCTGGAGAAGACTTTGGGTTCTATTTGGATTACGTAAAGGGCTGTTACTTTGGAATAGGTGCAGGAGAAGAACATCCTGATTTACACACAAAAGATTATTTTTTCAATACAAATAATTTAAAATTTGCCTCAAAGCTATTGTTTGACTTAGTTTCCAAATTTTACGGAGAATAATTAAAAACAATTTTATTTATGGAGGACCATAATGTATAATTATATTATATTTGATATTGATGGTACAATATTAGATACTGAAATTGCAGTCCTTTCATCCCTGCAAAAATTATTGCTGGAGGAATTAAATACAGATTTTAGCTTTGAAGAATTAAAATTCGCATTAGGTATTCCTGGGGAAATAACATTAAGTAAACTTGGAATAGCAAATCCCTTCGAAGCAAATAAGAAATGGAATAGATATTTAAAAGAATATTTTCATCATGTTAAAATATTTGATAATATTAAAGATACATTAGATAAATTAAGTGAAATTGGAATTCCAAAAGGTATAGTTACTTCAAAGACAAAAAAAGAATTCATAAATGATTTCGTACCTTTTGGATTAACCAATTATTTCAATTTAGTAGTTTATGCAGATGATACAGAAAAGCATAAGCCTGATCCAGAACCTATTCTAAAATTTATTGAAATATCAGGGGCAGATAAATCAAAAACTATTTATATAGGTGACACAAAATATGATATGGACTGCGCATTTAGTGCTGGTATTGACTTCGCTTTAGCATTATGGGGAGCTAAATCATCAGTAGGAATTAATGCTAATTTTATTTTAGAAAATCCTAAACAAATATTAGAACTTATAAAAGTATAATAGTATTATATAAAATAATGAAAAGAGGGGAATAGCTTGAAGGAAAGAAATAAAATATTAAGAATTATATTAGCCTCAATATTAGCATTGGCAATGATTGTATCTATTATGTTACCATTTATTAAATAGAAAAATGGGGGATAAGCATTGAATAAATTTAAGACGAATGTTATGAGAATTCTTGATAAGGCTGGAATTTTATATAATACATATAGTTATGATACAAGCGATGGCTTGATAGATGGTGTTTCTGCTGCAGAAAAAATAGGGAAACCCGTTGATCAAGTGTATAAAACACTTGTGGCCCAGGGAACAAGTAGAGAATATTATGTTTTTGTTATTCCTGTTGCTGAAGAACTTGATTTGAAAGCTGCAGCAAGGGCAGTGGATGAGAAAGCAATTGAGATGATTAAGGTTACGGAAATTAATAAGGTAACGGGTTATTTTCGTGGAGGTTGCTCCCCTATAGGAATGAAAAAAGATTATAAAACAGTGTTGGATAGCTTATGCAAAGCCTTAGATACATTTACTATAAGTGCAGGAAAGATTGGGCATCAAATTGAGATATCGCCTGCAGATTTGATAAGACTCATTAATTGCAGGACAGAAAATATTACCATGGGGGGAAAATAGATTCTGCTTAAAAATAGTATTGAATTAGCAAAAGACCATGAAAAGAGTTAATCAAATTAGGTTCATGGTCTTTTGTGTTTATAAAATATATCAATGTTATATAAAATGACAAGTAAAGGGTTACATGCTGTGTCAAATCCATCAACTAATTATCCAGTACTTTGTGACTGTCATTCTTTTGTTACTGTATCGGAATATATATTTTACATTTAGAATTGGGACCGATATCCTTTATATCACTATAAATTTCAAAGTCCCCAGGTACAACTTCATTTAATTCTCTACCTGAAGCTGGAAGCCATACCTTGTAAGCATACCCATCTGCACCTCCAACTTCTCCACGATGTGTTTCATTAAATACTGCATACATGCTTTTAGGAATTACTTTAGTTATTAACCCTTCAATACTGCTAATATTCTTTACTTCAGTTGCTGCAAAATAGTATACAGCCGGCTCTTGGTTTGGATTATTAGCATCCCACTTGTAGTACCAGTATGCGATATATCTTTCAGGAATTATAATATCATAAATCTTACAAAAACTGCTTATAAGCTTTTCCTGTAAAGCTATTATTGTTTTAGTAAAATCCTCATTAAAATTAATTTCACCCTCAACACCCATTAATCTAAATTCCTTTTCAGTAAATTCTGGATCCAGAACTATGCTTCTATTATTTGAATCAATATTATATTCACCAAGATTTAGCTTAGAAAATAATCCAATACCATTATAGGATTTTCGATATTCTCCAGGTGTTATACCAAACACCTTTTTAAACGCTCTAATAAATGCTTCCTGGGATTCAAAATTATAATCAAATATATGTCAATTAGCCTTTTATTAGTAGTAAGTAGCTCATGTGCAGCCAGGCTTAACCTTCTTTTTCTTACATAATCCATAATGGAATACCCCGTAAAAATTTGGAACAGTCTATAGAAGTGGGGTACTGAAAAATAACATTGTTCAGATATTTTTTCTAGCTTTAAATCTTCCTTTAAATTATCTTCTACATAATCAATAGCCTTTTGGAGCTTTTTTATATATTCCATAATTTATCCCCTTATAAATTAACTAAAAAAGATATAATACATTAAATCATATCCATTTAATTATCGTATTAATCAATTAAAACTTATTACTTTATTGGTATATAAATCTCACATTCACATTCAGGTCCTATACCATATCTGGAATTATAAATCTCAAAATCTCCAGCCACTTCATGATTTAACTCTCTTCCTGACTGTGGAAGCCAGGTTGTATATGCATATCCTTCTGGACCTCCTATTTCACCTCTTGCTTTTTCATTGAATACTGCGTATTCACTTCTAGAAACATTTTTTGATATAAAGCCCTCAGGAACTAGTTCTATTTCGCTAACTTCCATTGCTGCTAAATAATATACATCTGCTTCTTGACTTGCCCCATTACAATTTGTTTTGTAAAACCAAAATGCCGTATATGAATCAGGATTAATAATATTTTTAATTTCATTAAGTCTACTAAAAAGTTTTTCCTGTAATGTGGCTATTTGTTCTGGGAAATCTCCATTAAAGTCAATTTTCTCTTCCACCCCAACAAGCTTAAACTCCTTTGTTAAAAATTTGTGTTCCATTTTAACTCCTCCATATATTATATTTTAAGGGCAAATCCAACATATAAAAACACCATCGATTTATACTTAATATATCATGGCAGTGAAGTTAAAAACTGATAATTTTTATCATGTTGAGGAAGCTATTTTGAACATTAGATACTAATTAATTTAAAGCACAAAAGGGACAGTTACTTACTTTTTCTATTAGCAGTAAGTAAATCCAGATTTTTATATAAACATTTATGCAATCTCCTTCGTTTGGTTTTATATGATAACAAAATCCAATCATTAGCGGCAGCTTTGCACATGTTAATGTGTCTATGAATAGCATGTTAATATAATAAATCAGGAGGTATGCCAATGCTTTACAATCAATATCCTATTGAGCCACTTTTCAGAGTAAAATATCAAATCACTGTAAACACCCAAAACCATACTCTTACATTATTTAGAGACAATAATGTTTATAAAACTTATAAAGTTGCAGTTGGTAAAGCATCTACTCCAACTCCTAAAGGTACATTTAGAATTGTAAATCGTGCTGTAAATCCGGGTGGTCCCTTTGGCGCAAGATGGTTGGGACTAGATGCACCATATGGAGATTATGGAATCCATGGTACGAATGATCCTTCTTCAATAGGAAAAAATATTTCAAATGGATGCATAAGAATGTTTAATAGGGATGTTATTGAGTTGGCAAAATTCGTTCCTATTGGAACAATAGTTAAAATAATATGATTACTTTATTTTAACTGTTTTAATTTAGTGCTATTTAATTGAGAGCTGTTAGTATATTGACAAAGCATAAATAAAAGATTAATATAACCATATAAGCAATTACTTATATGGTTATATTAACGGAGGGATACATGTTAGATAAAATTAAGGAAGTATCTGAATTATTAAAGGTATTATCTAATGACAATAGGCTATCTATAGTATGTTATCTAATTGAGAAACCAATGACTGTGAGTGAACTTCATGAAAATTTGAAGCATCTGACACAGCCAGCTTTATCACAGCACTTGGCTATACTTAAATCCAATAAAATTTTAGATTCTAGTAAAAGTGGACTTACAATTACCTACTATATTCGTGATAAAAGAATAGTTAATATTATAGAAGCATTAAAGTCAAACTATTGTGATTAGTTTAATAGTTGTTTATATGGAGTTGATATTTGGTGAACATAGTAGATTCAAATGAAGTTTTGGAAAAATTAATAGAAGATAATGAAATGGTGTTAGTTTACTTTGGCGGTGAAAATTGCGGGGTATGTAGAGCTATGAAGCCAAAAGTAGAAGAAATTCTTAAAAACTATCCAAAAGTTAAAGGTGTTCAAGTAGAAGTAGAAAAGTCATTGCAGGTGTCAGTAAAGTATAATATTTTTACTATACCTGGTATTCTTTTATTTATTGATGGAAAAGAAACAATAAGGGAAGCAAGAAATATAAGTATTATAGATTTAAATAGTAAAATATCGAGATACTACAAATTGTTTTTCGAATAAATTTAATTAGAAACTTAGGAGGAATTTTATGTTTGAATTTTTGTTTAAAGGTGAAGGAAATTCTGTAAGTGTTAATGAATTAGATGGATTATTAGGAAAGATAAACTTAATAGATATTAGAGAACCTGACGAGTATAAAGCAGGGCATGTGCCTACAGCTAAAAATATACCAATGAATACAATATTGTCAAAGACTGATAAATATATTGATAAATCTAAGGAGTATCATATCATTTGCCACTCAGGCTTAAGAAGTTCAAAGACTTGCAGCGTTTTGAAGGGTAATGGGTTTAATGTGATTAATGTATCAGGTGGAACTGGAAGATATAGAGGAAACTTAGAAAAATAAATTTAGAATAATAGGGAAGGCAGTAATTTGGCCTTCCCTAATATTTTTAAATTCATGTGCAACCTATTGAAAGGGATATCAGCCTAGATTAATATATTTTCCAATGTACTATTATGGTAACAAGTAGTAAAATTGAACTGTAGCAATTACATAAATGATAGGGAGAATAGATATGAGTATAAGGTTTGCAGAATTTAGGGATTTAGAATCAATGGTAGATATATATAATCAAGCAATTATGACACATCGCTGTACTGCGGATATGGATGTGTTCTTAGTAGAGGAGAGAATTTCTTGGTATAAGGATCATCAATCCTTAGAGTATCCAATTTATGTATACGAAGTAGATAATAAAGTTGTAGGATATTTATATTTCACAGCCTATCGTTCAGGAAGAAGGGCTATGAGATAT
>JBEQBT010000010.1:0-704 GCA_041639705.1 Clostridiaceae bacterium
TTTTTAGTTTTGGTGTTTATCCGTATTTTTTAAAACAAAAATAAAATTATACTAATAAAAAACATCTATTTTCGCACAGCCTGCCGGGGGCGGTTAACATACAGCTCTAAGATAAAGGAACTCCCAATGCAAAAACAAATCTGGTGATAGCAAGTCTAGTTAGGCTGGTGTCATCAATGGGTTTGGTATGCTAAAAACCTTTAAGGAATACAAACTCAAGGAGCAAGGTAAATAGCTTATCGTTATTGATAATTAGTTGGTATATCCCAAGAAGCCCCCACCTCTAAGCGAAGCGTAGGTGGTGGGAGTATGTCACGAAACACGTGTTTTTAAAGGTATTTTGAGCAATAAGACACTTAGGATATGTCCCTTTCATCAGAGGAGTGCTACTTTCGGTCTATATGGCTCATCGTCCTCTTGGGTTCCATAGTATCCACACACACCATCTCGGGGGGAATTCATGTTTTCTTGTATTTCCTCAATGCAATCCTCATCACATTCATGCTCCTTTACACATTCTGAACATAAAGCTGTAGAGCAATCTCGACAATAATACCTGGCTTCATTCTCACACTCCTCACATTGAAATTTAGGAGCTGAGTTTCTTGCCATAATCTCTATATTATTTTTGGGGTTATAACCTTGTGTAATATCCATCACCTTTATTATTAATGTGGTAGTAGAACCAAAATCATACTCATACT
>JBEQBT010000010.1:714-28782 GCA_041639705.1 Clostridiaceae bacterium
ACGACGCTCTTCCGATCTTAAACTGATCTCCAACATCTATTATTTTCTTAATCATGACGCCCATGTCCTCATTTCTATCAAAGTCCCAGCCTCCACCATCATCATCTGCATCTGAATCATAACTTACTCCATCAATTTCAAAAGCGCTTAAATGACCGCAACACTCCAGCCACACATTTCGAAGAAAACTATCTAAATCTTTTAAAGTAGCATTCTCTTGCACAGCTGCATAGATCCAATAATTAGGATCATATTTATCAGCTATATTAAGCACGTATAAATTTACCGCCTTTTTCCTGCCGCTCATCTGCTTTTGGGAATACTCCTTCCTTATACTACAGCTTTTTAAATGCCTTGACATTCCACTTTTAGAAAATTCTTTTCCACAATAATAACATTTTCCTGCCATAGTCAATCCTCCGAATAATAATTTGTTTTAATTATTCCTAATTATAATCTAAAAAATAATAATGGTAAACTAATATTCCATAACATTTCAGGTTAATGCTGACCATATTGTAAATAGGAAAACGCAGTTGACTTGCGATTAGTATATTGGCGTATTCAAAGTTTACCCTACAAGACCATTGAGAAAAATAGGTTTGTAGGGTAAAATAAAATTGGTGAGAAATATGTTGATAAAAAGTGTTGTTGTAGAAGAACAAAAGAGAAATGCAGAAATGATTTCTGCTTATGAAAAAGAGCTGGAAAATCTACCAAAAGGTAACTTAAGCATAAAAAAAGTAGGCAATAATAAATATTATTATTTGAAATACCGGAATGATAAAAAGATAGTAACTGACTACATTGGCAAGGATAATGAGAAAATAGCACAAATTGAAGAACAAATAAAAAAGCGAAAGCATTATGAAAATATGCTGTCAGCACTTATAAAAGAACAGAAAATAATCTCGAAAATATTGGAGGGATTAGAGTGAATATTTATCATGGAAGTTATGTTATTGTAGAAAAACCTGAAATTATACAAAGTAACCGTTTGCTTGATTTTGGCACAGGCTTTTATACCACAAGCAATAGAGACCAAGCGGTTGGATGGGCGGAAAAAGTGAGTTTCAGAAATAATACAGCGAAAAAGCATTGGAGTATTGCATATTTGATTATTATATGAATTTGGGAGGGGATAGTAATGGATAAAAGTAAATTTGATGCCGTGTTTCCTATCATATGCTCTGCTCTTGTAGAGAAAATTGTAGCAAAGCTAAATCTATCCGATAAAAATGCTGTTACAGAACTTTATTCTTCCCATCTGTATGAAATGTTGGAGCAAGAGGAAACAAAGGTTTGGCAGTACAGCACGGAAAAAACTATATGATCTATTTCTGGAAGAAAGAAATAGCGGGAATATAACCTTTCCGCAGGTGTGAGGTGAGAAGTAATGGATAGAACTATAGATTTTACGATATTTTGTCTTGAAAGTTATAAGAAAGTTCATCAATTGACAGGTAAAGCTGCACTCAAGGTTTTCAATGAATACAAGGTGTTCGATTATATCCAATCTTTTTATGACGTTATTCATTCCACAGGGCAGGACTATATTGTAGGAGATATTGATGTTTATATTAAGTCAAGACTAAACTGATTTGAACAATCTCAATCTAAGTCCCCCGGCAGGCTGTGTGAAAATTAAAAATTTATGCAAGTTTTGGAAATCAGTTTTCATTTCTTATTATTAAACTATGCGTAAGCCACTAGAATAGCTAAAAATTCGTTAGAAAGTAGTGGCTTTGCGTGATATTGTAATATTTTCTGCAAGCTCCCCATTAAAATTATGCATGAAAATAAACAAAAAGGTACAAGAAGAGGTACAAGAAGAGGTACAAGATGAGACAGTTGGTATAAATGAATTAAGTAAGACTGAACAGAGTACCTTAAAAATATTAACTGGCGGAATGTTTTCAAAAAATGAAATAGCTGAAATGCTCGGGTATAAATCTGTTACTGGTAATCTTAGAAATGCCTTTGAAAAGCTATTGCAATATAATCTAATAGAATATACAATACCAGACAAACTGAGAAGCAAAAATCAAAAATACAAGATAACGAAAAAGGGTACAAATTTGTTAGAGTTATAAAAAAGTAGATATGCCAGCCAAATTTTATCTGATGCGGCTGGTATTTTTCTATTAAACTCAATTTTGTCCAATCATTTCTCATGTAAATGTTTTGAACAGTACCCAGGGGAGGTCTATTAAGCAATAAGTATAAAAAAATATAACCGTGTATTGACACCAATTAGAGTATGGAATATACTAGTCTTATCACGTGGATTGACACTATATACAGAAAGGAGGAGAAAAAACTGAAAGAAACGATAACTACATTTAAATTTATGCAGGAAGTATTAAAATCTTATAATAAAACTGCCTCTTTGCAGAAGACAGCTGATGAACTGAAAATATCATATGCAAAGGTTAGAAAAATTCTTATTACATTAGGGAAATATAAAACGGATTTTAGCTTGGAGGTTGGAAAAAGAAGAGGTGCAGGCAAGAGTATTTCAGAAATTGCTACTGAATTGAATACTTCAACAAACAGAGTTACTGCATTTTTGCCATATGAAAAAAATTTGTATATGGGTCCGGAACCAACAACAGATGCTATAAAAAGTAAAATATATCGAAAAAGAATTAAAGTTGCCAATGAAAGATTTGTGAACAAAGTGATAAATAAGGATAAGAAACGTAATGCTTCAATAAGAAAGGAGAAGTTTATGAAAAATGATTGTTATGGTAATACAAATGAGTTAAAAGCAGTACATCTTCATTTGGAATTAAAGAGTGAGTATTTGGACGATGCAGAGAAAATGATTCTGCGCAGATACGGAGAATCATCAACAGGAGACTCGATCAGCAGAGATATTTTGATTCCATCAGATATGCCCCTTCATAATTTGCACTACACACTACAAAGATTATTTGGATGGCAGAATTCTCATTTACGCAAATTTGTGCTGCCTGAGGAAATCTATTATAGGTTAACTGGAGGAACTGTAAAAGGCTGGACTGATTTGGTGGGTATACTTTTTCAGCCGCCTAGTGAGTGTGAGCATGATGTTTTTTGGGATGATGACTACCAAAGTGGGAGCATAAAAACATGGCTTAAGAAAAAGTATACAGGACCATACATATTCAATGGAGTTATGGAAGATTTTGAATGGGCTCAAAATGACATAAAACAATTAATTGAGCGTTTTCCAATTCTTGAGGTTAAGGAATCTTTTAGTGATTATATGAATAAGAGCAAGGGAAAGGATAAAGCAAAACCACAAACTATAAAAATAGCACCACTTATTGAATTAACTCTGGAGGAGATGAATAATTCCATATATATAGAAGGTGGAACAGAGAGCTTACTTGAACGACTTGAAGTAGCGAAGGTTCTAGCTTTCAAGGATGATGACATTTGTATTGATAATGATATCTTTCCAGTAACACATAAACTAATCTACAATTATGACTTTGGAGATGATTGGATAATAACCATTACTAAGGAAAAAGATTGTAAGGAATTACTCCAAAAAGGCTATATTTTAGAGGATGAATTACTAGAGGCAGAAGAGACAGCAGTGACAAAGCATAAGCCTGTATGTATTCATAAGGACGGAGTATTTGTTCTTGATGATGTAGGAGGATTGTCTGGTTTTGCAAGATTTCTGAGGGAGATTTATGAAGGTGAAGACAAAGAAGAAGGTCGTAATTACAAGACATGGGCACAAAGCCTTGGATGGAGCAGCAGAAAAATATCAAATAAATTGATTTTGTAGAGGAATGTAATATTTAGAGTTCTTAATGGCAGTCTTTGAAGGTGTAGATATTGAAGCTTTGGGAGGCAGTTGAAAAAACAAGGAGATCACAAAGTTGTTTATTACTGGAATGAATTTACAAACGAATATGGAGATATAAATGGCCCCTTCTACAACAGCCTTTGTAGTGTTTTTGGTAAGCGTCTAATAAGTCAGTGTATAGAATCTTCTTTTGGGCTGTAAGATAATACTCTAAATTAAAGAACTAAATTTATATTTATGGAGGAATATGATATAATATAATTAGATACAGAGAATGAGAGGATGATTGTATGAGAAAAGTTGCACACCTTGTTAAAGAAGTTCAAGCAACCATGGCTATTGAAGGATTAAAATTAAAAAAGCATGAAGTTGAAATATTATATGATTGTGCTTCGGGAAAAATATCATCCAAAGATGCTGTTAAGAATCTAGTATCAAAGTATACACAGAAGTAAGGTATAAGTATGGCAAATAATAATTATTATGAGTATGAATGGGATAGCTATTATTGTTATCCCAATTGTTTTATATTGAAAAATAAATTAAATATAAAAAATGAAGCTTTACTAGAAGAGGCTGAACGTCAAATTACCGCTGTTAAAATATTGGATCTAAAAATGAATCCAATAAAAGGAAAGTTAAACTTTGAACACTTATTAAATATCCACAAATATATTTTCAATGATATTTATGAATGGGCAGGGAAAACTCGATCTGTGAATATCTCAAAGGGAAGTCAATTTTGCAATTATACCTTTATTAATAACATGGCTGATGAAATTTTTTCGAAGCTGCATAATGATAATTATCTAATAGGGTCAACAAATGAGGAAATGATAGCTAAGTTATCATTTTATTTAGGTGAACTAAATGCAATGCATCCCTTTAGAGAGGGAAATGGTAGAACACAAAGGATATTTATTGAATATTTAGCGCATGCTGCAGGATATCATGTTGACTTTTCAAAAGTATCCTCAAAAGAAATGATTGAAGCTAGTGCAGATTCTTTTTTGTGTGATTACAGAAAAATGGAAAATATATTCTGTAATATTATTGATAAGATTTCCATTGCTGAACAAGAAAAATTAATAAAGTCAATAACTTCTAAGGGGAGTAGGGTGAAATAAGCTACGAAGATGGTGTATGGTATGAGTATAAATATAATTCCTTTGAAAGAATGCACAAAAACCCCCTAGAACAGGCACAGAGTTCAATGTTTGCAATTAAGGATATGTTTTTTCAGAAAGAGGGAAAAAAGTTCCCTTTGAATATGAGATATGGAGTTGCATTTCCAGATAGCAGTAGTATTGAGGGTAATCTGCCGGCAGTCTTACGTGAGGACAGTGTATTTCTTTATAATGATTTAGAAAATCTTGAACCTAAGATTATAAAGCTGTTTGGGGGTAAGAGAAAAATAGCAGAAAATCAGGCTGCAGGAGTACTAATAAACAAGATACTAAAGCCTAAATTTAACACTATAGCAGAATTAGAAGAGAAGATAGATAGATTTAATGCAAATGCTGAAAAAATATTCACTGATGAGCAGGAAAGAAATCTTGAGGAAACAGAACTGTGTAAGAAAAAGATTTTTTATGGCGCTTCAGGCACAGGAAAAACATTTATTGCAATGGAGAAGGCAAGGAGACTAGCAGAGGAAATAAGAAGGTTTTTTTGACATGCTATAATAAAAACCTTGCTAATTGCGAATTTAAAAGACTAAAGGATAGAGTTACAACATTAAATTTTCATGATTATATAGATAAAGTTTTAAAAGAGAAAAATTATGTCATATGTGAACCAGAGGATAATATTGAAAAGGACAAATATTTTAAGATAGAGCTTCCAACATTAGCCTATGATTATTATAGTGAACTAGAGGAAAGTGAAAAATTTGATTCTATAATTTTAGACGAGGGTCAGGATTTTAGAGATGAGTGGATAATGTGCTTGGAGAATATGGTAAAAAAGGATGGGGAGTTTTACATATTTGCAGATCCTAATCAAAATCTATTTGATTGTGACATAGAAAATATAAAAAGAATCGATCACTCACCATTAAAGTTAACCAGAAACTTGAGAAACTCAGAAGAGATAAATAGCTGGATGAAAATGATAAAGCCAAATATTAATATAAAGTCATTGATTAGAGGCGGCATGGGTGTCGAATATTTTCCGTGGAAGACTACTGAAGAAGAGAAAAAGATGGTTGCAGATGAGATAGGAAGGCTCATTAGCCAAGGAATTAACCCTAAAAGAATTACTATCCTAAGTCCACATAAACAGGGTAAAAGCTCTCTTGCTGGGATGGACAAGATAAATAACAGGAGAATTGAGAGTGTGGGCACAGAAAGTAAGGGAGGTATTAAGTTTGAAACCATAAGAGCATTTAAGGGATTGGAATCAGATGTTGTATTTATCAATTTCTAAGACTCCACCTTCTATAAGGTAGAGTTTCCACTTTTTGCTTCAGGTGGGGTAGAGTCCCCACCTGAAGTCTCGATGTTCAGCTTTAGCTGAACAAGTTCAATTAAATCCTGATCCAAATTGCCTACCAGTTTAACTGTGAACTCTGCACATCTTTTAGATGCCAATTCCAGGTATTCATAAAAGGTTAATTCAGATTTTGAACTTGGTTTATCAGAAATAGATCTTATTGCAACGAAGGGAATCTTACATAGTAAGCATACATGGGCAATAGCAGCTGCTTCCATATCATCACAAAAGGCACCAAACTCATTAAACAGCTCTGATTTTTTTTCGGGACAATTATAAAATTGATCTCCCGTTGCAATTGGCCCCAGCATAACCTTGTGATTACTGTCAACAATCCCTTCCATAGTTATCTTACAGAACTCGACTAATCCTTCATGTGACTTTATATATCTGTCACCTATTCCGGTTATATAACCCTTAGGATGTCCAAAGGCTGTAATATCTGCATCATGATATATGCATGAAGTGGATATTACTACATCCCCAATTTCCAGCTCCGGATTTAAAGCACCGGCAGAACCGATATTAATAATTGATGCGGGATTGAATTTGTCTATTAAAATTTGAGTACATCTGGCAGCATTTACTTTACCAACTCCTGATTGCCCGACTATGCAAGGTACACCCCTGATTCTACCTTCCCAAAACTTCATGCCGTAGAATTCATGAATCCTTTGATTATTGACACTGTCTATTATGGCTTTAACTTCTTGGTCCATGGCACCTATTATTCCTAGCACAATCAATCACCCCTTATACTTCTTAGTTTTATTATCTTTTATTTGGGATAATTTATGTTGTTGGAATTAATATTTAATAAAACTTCATCTAGATATTTACCTGCATAATATTTAGCCATTGGAAGATTCATATCAAGATAATTGCCACAGTCCTTTGCTGCTGCCCCGGGAATGTCCCCTTCATAATTTACAATCCATTTACACATTTCAGTCAATAAATCAATAATATCCTCTGAACTATAATCTCCATTTAAAAGTAAATAAAAGCCTGTTCTGCATCCCATAGGTCCAAAATAAACAATCCTTGAGCCATAAATCCCATGGTTTCTTAAAAATGTTGCTCCTAAATGCTCTAAGGCGTGAACCTCTGCAGTATTCATAACCGGTTCAAAATTAGGCCTTGTTATTCTTAAATCAAAGGTTGTAACAACACTTCCCCCTACATTATCTTTTCTTGATACATACACTCCCGGATATAACTCTAAATGATTTATTGTAAAGCTTGCAATCTTTTCCATGGTTTTTTCTCCTTGTATTATATTTAATCATTATATTTTATATTAAGAATCACCTAATTACAATCCACTTTTATTAATTTATTGAGGGATACGGGAACATATAGGAAACATAATTGATGAAATAATGAAGCTTACAGAGGAGATAGAGGACTTTTAATATCCAAGTTATTCAAGGGATATGGGTTAGATATTATAGTGAGGTTTAGGAATCCTTCAAATAATTAAGTTAACCCTGCTCCTTGAGGTTTTTATACATTGGCACAAATCTTCTGTTAAATCTCACCACTAATGTTTTACCCATTCTCTCGGACAGTTTAGCTAGAGCATAGGCATCGGTAAATGAATAGAAGATGGGCTTATTCCGTCTTTTATAAGGCAGCATCTTATGGTGTATCCATGTGCCCCTTCAAATATCGTGGGATGCTCTCAGAGAAGAAGTCGATGATCACCTTGATATATTTCTCCTGGTCTTCAGGCAGGACACCAAGGGATTGCTGCAGAGCAATACCGTCCAATGTTGCAGTAACTATTGTAGCAAGACTTTGCTTCAGGTTTTGGTTCTCCACTCCAAATGCATGTAAGTAGAGATCAGCAGCCTTGTTTATGATATTGCAGTAGTTCAATCTATACTTTTCTTTTATCTCCCCGCCTTTTGTAATTGCATCGCTTAATAGTAGTATATGCAGTTTCTGCTCATCAATTTTTGAAAGACGGAGTGCAACTTCATTCTGAATTTCTGCAAGCATCTCTTCCTGAGTTTTTTTTGTTGAACCCTTCTTATCTGAAAGCCTCAGGCCGAAATGAACTGATTGGTTGATTACATCGTAGAACAGTTCGTCCCTGTTCTTGTAATGATGATATATTGAGCCGGTAGTAAGTCCTGCTTTTGCAGCAATCTCGCGCATTGTCGCATCCTTAAGGCCCTTTTCCTTGATCACTTCTATCGCAGCATCAATGATTTTCTGTTTTCGTCTGTTATATATGTGTTCTTCCATTTTATTACCCCCGGGTTTTCAGAAGTTTCAAAATCAGGCTTTGTCATGTCGTACTATATTATAATCCTGATAGTGAAAAAAGTAAATAAAGGGAATCCTCCCTGAGGGCATAAAATGAGCTGTAAACAATTCTATTGACATTGGAAAAATTAGAGATTATTATAAAATTATGATAACATAACACGTGTTATGGTTTTGTGTTTTATTATAAGGGGACTATTTAGTTTTATTTAAACCTGTTCCCTGGTATCCATGGATAATATTATTTTTGATGAAATGGAGGTGGACAAGGTATGGATACGTATAGGATTCTTGAAATCAAGCAAAGTATTTTTGAAGACAATGATCGGCAGGCAGATTTGCTTAGGGAAGAATTGAAAAAAAACAAAATCTTTTTATTGAATTTGATGTCATCACCAGGTTCTGGTAAGACAACAACTATTTTAAAGACAATTAATGCTTTGAAGGATGAAATGAGCATTGGGGTTTTAGAAGCCGATATTGACTCAGATGTAGATGCGCATACTATTGCGCAGATTGGTACGAAAGTAATCCAATTGCACACAGGCGGGATGTGCCATCTTGATGCAGATATGACCAGGCAAGGCCTATATGGCCTTGGAACAGAAGGGCTTGATTTTGTCATATTGGAGAATGTGGGAAACTTGGTGTGCCCGGCCGAATTTGATACAGGTGCATCAAAAAATGCCATGATTTTAAGTATACCGGAGGGAGATGACAAACCTCTGAAATATCCTTTAATGTTTTCCATTGTTGATGTTTTATTAATTAACAAGATGGATGCAGTACATTATTTTGATTTTAATTTGGAGATTCTCAAGGAGCGTGTAAAAAAACTGAACCCCAATATAAAGGTTATACCAATCTCTGCTAAAACTGGCGAGGGAATTGACGAGTGGACAGACTGGATACGTACTGAAGTCAAAAATTGGAATGGTAGATAACTCCACAAGTGAAACTTTATTTTGAGGGGGAAAATTCATATGGTAAAAGCAAAAGTATTGGATCTAGCTAATAAGATTAGCAGGACAAAACGAGGTTCAAAGGATGAAATTACACCGGATCGTCCAGAATATTATATTTTGGAACCTGTTGTGACGGAAGAAATGGCAGAAGTAGCTCTTTGCCTTGAATTTCGCAAACCTATGAGTGGGGAAGAAATTGCTCCACTGTGCGGCAAATCTTTAGAAGTAACAGCAAGACTTTTATGGGAACTGGCAGTTGCCGGTGTTGCTTTTGTCAATAAAATTGATGGTGTTGATAAATACTGGCATGATATCTGGGTTCCCGGACACATGGAAATTATGGTCAACAACAAGGATAACGTTAAAAAATATCCGCAGATTGCAAAAGCTTTTGATGAATACGGAAAGTTAAGAGGCAAGAAGGCCGCAGGTATTTTTCCTGTAGGAACAGGCCCCATGCGTGTTATTCCTATTGAGCAATCCATTCAGGGTGAAACTAGAAGGGTATCCTATGAGGAAGTTTCCAAATATCTCAATGAAAATACAATCTTCTCAGTTTCAGATTGCTCCTGCCGTACGTCAAGAGAGGTAATGGGAGAAGGATGCGGCCATCTGAAGGAAGATATGTGTATTCAGCTGGGACATGCTGCTGAATACTATATCCGCACAGGCAGAGGCAGGCAGATTACCCGCGAAGAAGCTTTTGAAATTATTAAAAAAGCCGAAGCAAACGGTTTGATGCACTGCATACCCAATTTGGATGGTTTGGGAAAGACTCACGCCATTTGCAACTGCTGCGGTTGTTCCTGTTTCGCTTTGAGAATTGCCGAAATGTTCGTAAACCCCGATATGGTACGTTCAAATTATGTTTCACATGTGGATAAAGATAAATGTGTCGCTTGTGGAGAATGTGTTGAAAACTGCCCCGTAAATGCATTGAGATTAGGCCAGAAAATCTGTACAAAAACGCCTATCCTAGAAAAGGAACGTGATCTTCCCTATGATACAGAATGGGGCCCGGACAAATGGAATCCGGATTATCGACTTAACAGACAAGTTGTTGTCGATACGGGCACAAGTCCCTGTAAGGCAGGATGTCCTGCTCATATTGGCATTCAGGGTTATATCAAACTGGCTTCTCAAGAAAAATATACTGAAGCACTTAAACTTATTAAGCTCGAAAACCCGTTCCCGGCAGTATGCGGACGTATCTGCC
The DNA here is from genome assembly GCA_041639705.1 of Clostridiaceae bacterium. Classification (GTDB taxonomy): domain Bacteria; phylum Bacillota; class Clostridia; order Clostridiales; family Caloramatoraceae; genus JARDZI01. The sequence continues at coordinate 11,468 of JBEQBT010000010.1, forward strand.
CAAGAAAATGTGAAGTTGCGTGTACAAGAGGGGATGTTGATGACCCTGTTGCTATAGATGATATCAAAAAATTCATTGCGGAACAGGACTTGAACATGAGTCGTCGCTATGTACCTGAAGTAAAACACAGTTATGGGAATAAAATCGCCGTTATCGGTGCAGGTCCCTCAGGACTTTCCTGCGCTTTCTACTTGGCTCTTGATGGTTATAATGTGACAGTGTTTGAAAAACAAAAAGCTCTTGGAGGTATGTTGACCCTGGGAATCCCATCTTTCAGACTGGAAAAAGATGTGGTTAATGCAGAAATTGGCATTTTGAAAGAACTGGGAGTTGAGTTTAAAACAGGTGTTGAAGTAGGTAGGGATGCTAGTCTTGATGACTTAAGAGGTCAAGGCTTCCAAGCATTTTATCTTGCAATCGGTGCTCAAGCAGGCAGAAAACTCGGTATCGAAGGTGAAGATGCCAAGGGTGTTATCACAGGTGTTGATTTCCTGCGCAAGGTCAATCTCAATGAAGATATGATTATGGAAGGACCAACGATTGTGATTGGCGGTGGAAACGTTGCGATTGATGTTGCCAGGACTGCTGTCCGGGTTGGAACATCACAGGTGGATATATATTGTCTGGAAAACAGAGAAGAAATGTCGGCCCTTGACGAGGAAATTGAAGAAGCATTGTCGGAAGGTATTGCCATCAACAATTGCTGGGGCCCAAAACGCATTCTAACAGAAAATGGACGTGTTGCGGGTGTGGAATTTAAGAAATGTATTTCTGTATTCGATGAAAAAGGAAGATTCAATCCTGCATTCGATGAAAATGAAACAAAGATTGTCAAGACAGACAATGTCCTGATTTCAGTAGGTCAGTCAATTGATTGGGGCAACCTTATTGCAGGCAGCAAAGTAGAATTGAATCCCAATAGAACAGTTAAAGCAGATCCTAATACTTACCAAACTAGTGAGCCCGATGTATTTGCCGGGGGTGACGCATTAACCGGGCCAAAATTTGCTATCGATGCTATCGCTTTGGGTAAAGAGGGTGCAATTTCAATCCATCGTTATGTTCATCCCGGACAAAGCTTAACTCTTGGCCGTACCAGGAGAGAATACCGCGCACTTGATAAGGGTAACCTTGACCTTGAAGGATATGACCGCATACCAAGGCAAAAATCAGGCAATGTCGATGCAAAGAAATCCAAAGAAACTTTCAGGGATTTACGCCGTACATTTACAGAAGAGCAGGTTAAGAAGGAAACAGAGCGCTGTTTAAGCTGCGGCGCAACAATTGTGGATCAATTTATGTGTGTAGGATGCGGGTCCTGTGTGACTAAATGCAAATTTGAAGCAATTTCACTGGTGAGAAAATACGATGCTGCCAATGTTGAGTTCAAGGACCTTAAACCCACCGTTATGAAATATATGGTGAAACGAAAGCTAAGAATAGAAACAAAAAAGGCAAAGAAATTTATAGGTAGATTATTTAAAAAAAGTTAATCTTAAGGAGGATTATTTTATGTTCTTTTTCAAAGCAATTCCCTGGTATAGTATAATTATGTGGTTTGTAGTATTTGGAATTCTAATAGGATTAAATGAATTAGTACGTGCAAGTAAATGGGCAAGCATTGCTATGTTTATGATTTTACCTGTAATACTTACAGTGGTATGGCTGGTAAAGGGCGATAATGAAATTACGTCCTGGTTTACCTGGACTAAGGTATATTCTGCAATTGCAGGTAGTATAATCTATATGGTTGTAAGATTTACAAATTTCCATAAGAGGCATAAATGGTATCTTATTCTCATCCCTGCTATCCTGGCTATAAATATTTTTGAAGCGGTGATGCGAGAATTTCAGGTGGGGTTTGCTGGCTTTAATGGGTTGGTTGATGGTATGTATTATATATCCGGCGGCTGGAACTATGTAAATGCTGTCGCAGGTATTCTTAACATTTTATTAATCTGCGGCTGGGCTGGTATCTTCGGAACTTCGGGAAAGCGTAAAAATATGATGTGGCCTGATCAGACCCGCCTGTGGATAATAGCCTACGGTGTCTGGAACATTGCATATGTATACTCCAGCGCTCCGGGTAACTCATTCTATTCAGGTTTTGCATTGAATATAGCAGCAACTGTTCCCGCTCTATTATGGGCAAGAGGAACCTGGATGCAGAATCGTGCACAAACCCTGTCATTCTGGATGATGTGGGTAATGACATTCCCATATTTCTTTGCAAAAGGCAGCCTTTTCAACGTAAGTGTAAGCTACAATCCTGCTGCCAACTGGACAATTGCTATTGCAGCTCTGGCGCTTAATGTTACTCTTGCTGTTTGGCAGGTATATAGGATTGCAAAGTATCGTCTCAACCCGCTAAAGGACGAAATTTGGACTGATACAAAGGAGTACAAAATAGTTAGTTCATATAAAACGTTTACGCAAGGTAAATCTTAGTTTTTAAAATCAGAGGAGCAGAGGTGAGTTCATTTGCATGAATTAGGCGTTGTGATTGAAGTTATTAAAACAGTTGAAAACTTTGCAAAAAAAAATGGACTAGCAAAAGTTGATACATTGGTTCTCCAGATTGGTGAGCTCTCTTCGATGATTCCAAGATATATTGAAGCGTGTTACCCGGCTGCTGCAGATGGCACATTACTGCAGGAGACGAAATTAAAAATTGAGATATTACCAGGCAACGCTATTTGTATAAAGTGTAATAAAGTTTTTAATCTAATTGAAAATAAAGGTAAATGTCCAAAATGTGCTGGCGAAGACTGGAAATTATTATGCGGAAAAGAGTTTCTGATAAAGGAAATCATTGCCTGCTGAAATGAAACTTAAGAAGCTGCACTTTAAAGACCTCTTTTGGTTGTTATCATGACCAGAAGAGGTCTTTGATCTACCCTTATCATAATAAGCAGCTTTGCTCAAGGTACAAATTATTTTGAAACAGCTGCCTCTGAGCTAATTTTATCCATTTCTAAGACTCCACCTTCTATAAGGTGGAGTTTCCACTTTGTGCTTCAGGTGGGGTAGAGTCCCCACCTGAAGTCTCGATGTTCAGCTTTAGCTGAACGAGTTCACTATGTCTGTTGGCATTTCATATTAGCCACTTCATGAAGAAGCCTTGAAAATCGCTCATGAAGTAGGAAGGGTAGATGTTTTTAAGGGCAATGCCATCTGTCAAACGAATGCTGCAGCAGAATATATTCAAGATGCAGTTGATAAAGGAAAACTGGGTTTTAAACGTAAAAACGTAAGATGTTAAGTATGGTGACAGGCACCGAAGTATGGAAATTTGCTTAATGTTGCAGTATCACGTGCTGTAAAAGAGCTTATTGTGGTTACTTCAAATAAGTTATTTAAACGACATGGAACTAATGCTGGTGATCTTATGAGGTATATGGAGTATAACTCACTTGAAGGTAATGTTATAGTATAACTAAAAAGACATCTGAAATATGGAAAACTCCAAAAACAGGCTATTATTATACTGGATGGATACCTACAGGAAATACTAAGTTTACAATTAACTGGCCTGCTACAGGAATGGAACCTGGCGCATACAGCCTTACTGTGCTTGTAAAAAGATCAGGCACAAAGGTATCCTATGATAGTTATGTAAAAATCAATTCCTTTTGGGTAACAAACGACTGTCTCCCTTTTCCACAAAACATTCCAAGACGTTAAGTACCTCTGAAATCGTTAAGGCCTATGATAACAGTATAGTTCAAATCCAAGCCCTGGATAACTCTCAAGAAATATTGGCTCTTGGAAGTGGAATTTCAATAGGAAATAGTCTTTTTCTCACCAATTATCATGTTCTCGATATTGAAGGTGTAAAAAGCTACAGAATAATAACTAATGACAAAAAAGTACATGCTATTGATGGGATTGTAAAGGGTGATGAGAACAGGGACCTTGCTATCGTTAAATCCAATCAACTAATAAATTTACCCTCTGTAAAGTTTGGAAGCTTTAGAAATGCTGTAAAGGGGGACAAGGTGGTTGCAATTGGCAATCCCTATGGACTGCAAAATACAGTTTCTGAAGGGATAATAAGTGGAATGCACTATTTGAATGAGCTTGATGTAAATATTATTCAAACCACTGCACCAATAACCCATGGCAGCTCTGGAGGAGCCTAGTTTAATAGCTGGGGAGAGGTAATAGGAGTAACTTCCATGGGCTATGAAGAAGGAAAGAGGAGATACAGGAGAGGCTGTTTCAAAAAATAGCGTTCGTGTAAAAAGCCTTGTTTTTTACAATTCTCTGCTTAACAGGTTATACATCAAGAGTTTAGGAAGTTATGCAAATGATGTGGAAGGTTTTACTATCGAAGAAGGTGTGTTTACAGGAGGTTATTATTATAACTACCATGGAGATTATTATTTAGGCAACAAATTTAAACTTTCACCTGATGGGCAACAAATTTATAGCAACTCCGGAGTAGTAGTAACCTCCTCGATATCAAGGGAAGAAGACTTAAAGCTTGTATCAAAATTTGGAAGAGAATATTTAGACGCTACATTTGATAACAACAACAGAATATATCTAAGCCAAGTGAATATAAACAGGATCTATGTTTATGATTCATCAACCATGGATGGAATTGACTCCTTTTCTACACAAGGATATGCTCAATATTTAAACTATAGAAACGGTAAAATAATAGCCATAACCAAAACAAATAAATTCGAAGGAAGTACTCTTTATAATTATAAGATTCAAACTATTGATGTTCAATAAACTATATTAAAAGGAATAGAATGCAGAAAACAAAGCGTGCTCCAATGCCTGGAACACGCTTTGTTTTTGTAACCCTGCTAATGAAAAGCTTGATAAGATGTTCATAACGAGAATTTTAAGGGTACATCAGATACTATTAGCAACAACCTGAATACAATTCAGAGTGGAGTCAAAACTGTAGAGGAAGAGAAATTAAAGTTATATTTGGATTTAATTCATTGGTTTTAATAGCAGTATTATATGCAATATTTATCTAGTAGATATAAAAGGTCCTTCATATATCTATGCATTAATCAATAGTAGTTTTCATGAAAAATAAAAAAATTTAAATCAACGGTAGCCTGCCCTCAAAATACGTAGAATAGTGTTGTTTATTTTCATAGCGGTTGACTATGAAAAATCAATGCATTAGTACATGACTTGCAGCTCTTTTAGAAATCTCTAGGGAAGTCTGACAGCCACCTAAGATGAAATTGTGAAGCATGATAGCATTACCAGACATCAAACACAAAGAATACTGGGTGTAGGACAGTCAAGAGCACTTAAGATTTTAAAAGAAATGGTAAATGCAAAGCTAATTGTGTCATCTGGAAAAGGTAAAAATACTGAATACTATTTATATAAATCTTAGTTGAGGAGGGTGGCAGCCACCTCACAAGCTCACTTGTTAAGTAATTAATAGCATACTAAGGACAATTATCTAGTTTTTCCGGAATTCTAAATAGCTAAGCATTGAATGGGAATTTTTTGTGAAGTAAACTAAAAGGGTGGAGCTGATAGCAGGCCCATTTTAGTTTATTTTTTACTCCGTGAATAAATCAGGTCGGTATTATACTATGCTAAAGGACTACTTCAGAAAAAGCAGTAATAAGTATATTGAAGCAAATGCCCTTGCAGCATACGAAGATGGAAGAGGTATTCCTGCAATTAGAGGGCATGTAGAAAGAAATTTAGATAATTTGTGCTACGATGAATACCTGATGTATAGGGAGGTTGTTTTGATACTTGGGGGACAAATGGAGGATCTGGATGAATATTTTGATAACTATGATATAGTTGATGAATACTATGAAGTGGATGATTTACCCTTTTAAAAAGAGAGCATGAGGTGTAGCAGATGAACATTAATAATTTTGAAAAGCATATTAACAAAACAATTTTAGAAATAGGATATGACTATTACAATGAAGGAAATATAATTGAAACCTATAGTTAGGCAGACAATGAGTATTTTTTTGAAGTTCAAGGGAGTGAAGACTATGAGGTTATTGTAAGGATAGATGAGAATGGAGAAATACTATATTCCAGTTGTGAATGTCCCTATGATTTTAGACCTGTATGCAAGCAGCAAGTGGCTGGCATCTTTTTTACAGCTTCATTCCAAACAACCTCACAGCAATTGTTTCAGGGCTTTCAAATTATGTATACGAAAATAATATTTATCCTCAGCTGTCTCATTTTATGGGATATGTATTTGAAAAGATTTGTATGCAGTATATGATTAGGCAAAATACAATGATGAAACTTCCATTTATATTTAACCATATTGGCAGATGGTGGGGAAATAACCCAGTACATAAAAGGCAGGAGGAAATTGATTTAATTGCATTTAAAGAAAACAAGGTCATTTTCTGTGAATGTAGATGGAATAATGAACCAGTAGGAGAGGATGTAATTGATTCTTTGATTAAAAAAAGCAATATTTTTACCTACATGGAAAAATACTATTATATATTTTCTAAAAGTGGTTTCAAAAATTCAGCAATAAACAGGAAGAATCCTTATATCTCATTAATAGCATTTGAAGATATGGTAAGATAAAAAACGTAGTAGAGCCTTTTAGAAGGTAGATGACATTGACTGTCATCTAATTCTTTAACTTTACCATCCAATTCATTGATGTTATAATAAAATGAAAAGTAATTCCCAATGCACAATTATTGCGAGGAGAAAAAGTAAGATATCTTACGTTAAAATTATGATAAATATTGATGTTAACAAATTAAATACTTTAGAACGACAAATTAATGAAACCCTCACTAAATTTTCAAAGGAAAATTCAAATCTTAAAATTACACAAGCTGCAGAAGCATGTAATTGTTCTATATCAAAAATTTCTAAGTTCGTGAAGAAATTAGGATTTGATAATTACAAACAATATATGGATTTCCTATATGGCCACGAAATTCCTCAAAAAAAGTCCTCCAGTGAGTTGGAAAGAATAAAAAATTTCCTGGATGATTTTGATTTATCTCTTGTTGATGAATTTATAGATTTAGTTAATTCTCACGATAAGATTATACTTTTTGGTTATGGCCCATCCTTCATTTGTACTAAGTATTTTGAATATAAATTACGAATTATAACTAACAAATTTGTTATTTCTGTACCCGATGAAATATCTGTCGAAGGATTAATAGATGATAAAAGTTTGCTTGTCATATTTTCTACAACGGGCAAATTCAAGTCATTTGAAGGAATTTACAATTATTCCAAAAGTCAAAATTGCACAGTATTGCTAATAGTTGAAGAATACAATACTTCACTGCTCAACAATTATGATAGGATTTTTATGCTAACGAAATCATTTCAATCAGATGATTTTAAGCCCTATGAAAAATCAAGAACTATATTTTTTATTTTTATCGAAGAAGTTATTCAGCGTCTTATTCTTAAAAATCGTATGGAGAGTTTAGAGCAAGATGAAGAAATAACCGAGGGTGAAAACTCTAATTTTTAACATAATACTTTAATTTTCCACATATATCTTGCAAATCAGAAGGAGCCTAAGTCGCCATTAATATTACCTGTGTACCAGGTTTATGGCACTTACAGGCTTTTTTTAATATTTCATTTTTCTCCTAAAGCCTGGCAATCTTCTTTGCATTGTCTTATTACCGGTTGTTTTAAGCACTTCCTTTCATTTTTCATTTCAAATTGTTCCTATTTCTATATCTGCAAAACTATTTAAACATCAAGTTTTCTCTGTTCCTCAAGTCCACCATTCTAATACAAAGTATGCCAGATGGTTACCTGTAAACATTAACATGAGCCCTAGGATTTCCCTAATTATGCACATGATAAATATTACAATACATTATAGAAAATTACATAAAAGTTCAAAAAACATGGAAAGTTTTCCGAAGTGAAAGAAAATATACAATAAAATTAAAAAATTTTCCGAAAAATTATTGACTTATACATTTGCGAAGTGTATTCTATACTCATAAGAGCAAAACAACTAAATAAAAGTAAAATATTAAATATAAAATAACTATAAATTTTGACAGAAAGTCAGGGGGGTATTATGAGTAAAGAGAAGGTATTAGAAGATTTGAAAGGTATTTTAACAGAAGAGCAAATCAACACAAATTATGATGATTTGTATGATGCATCCGCAGACCGCTACAAAAAATATGCAAAGGCTAAAAGGGTTCTAGATGTTCCAATGCCTACAGCAATTGTATATCCTAACTCTGTGGCGGAAGTAAAAGCGCTTTTGGTATATTGCAATGAAAATGGCATCAATGTAATTCCTAGAAGTGGAAAAACTGCTACTGAGGGTGGATTGGAGAATTGGAAAGAACTTGCTGTTGTTATTGACGGTAAAAACTTAAACAAAATCATTAAAATTGATACTTACAATATGCAAGCAACAGTTCAGTCTGGTGTTCCTCTACAAGTGCTTGAAGATGAATTGACAAAATTAGGCTATACAACAGGACATTCTCCACAATCCAAGCCAGTTGCTCAATACGGTGGATTGGTAGCAACAAGAAGTATTGGCCAATTCTCAACTTTATATGGCGGAATTGAAGATATGGTAGTAGGTTTGGAATGTGTTTTCCCTGATGGGCATGTTTCAAGAATCAAGAATGTTCCCCGTCGTGCAGGCGGACCAGACATTCGTCATATTATTATTGGTAATGAAGGTGCTTTGTGCTATATTACAGAGGTTACAGTTAAGATATTCAAATTCTTCCCGGAAAACAATAAATTCTATGGATATTTAATGAAAGATATCGACACTGGAATTAAAGTGTTAAGGGAAGTTATGGTTAACGGATATCGCCCTTCAGTAGCACGTACCTATTCTGAAGAAGATGCAAGACAGCATTTTTATCATTTCTATAAGGGTAAATGTGTCTTAATCTTTATGGCAGAAGGCTCAAAAGAAATTGTAGAGGCTACCTGCAAAGGAATAGAAGAAGCTGTTGAAAAATATAAGGATGGCATTATTGAACAGGTAGACATGAAACTTATTGAAGATTGGTTTAATCATTTGAATTGGTCACAACAGGATATTGATGATGAAGCCCAGGGAATGATTGATAATGATAAACATGATGGATTTACAACTGAGATATCAGCTAACTGGGAGACAATACCACAGATTTATTACAATGTTTTAAATAGAATTAGAAATGAATTTACACGCGTTAATGATCTTACTATGTTAGGTGGACATTCATCCCATAGTTATATTAATGGAACAAATATGTACTTCGTTTACAACTACAATATTAATTGTGCACCAGAGGATGAAATGAGAATTTATCATCATCCAATACAAACTTTTATTGTTGAAGAAACTTTAAAACTTGGAGGATCCATGTGTCACCACCATGGAATTGGCAAGTATCGTAACGAATGGACAAAAGAAGAGCATGGTTCTGCATTCTATATATTAGAAAAATTAAAAGAAACATTTGATCCAAATGGAGTCATGAATTTTGGCACAATCTTCCCACAGGAAGAAGGAGTAAAATATCAAAAATAAAACTATTTTTCTAGCTAAAAAATAGTAATTAGGAAATTGAAATTATGTAAACCTTAAAAAACTAATCCGGATTGTTTTTAATATATGACTTGATATTTGTATTTCACTTATACAAAGCAGGACATGGTAGAATAACAATAATGTCCACTCATAGAGAAACTAATCCATACAAATTAATATTAGGGGGGTAAACAAATGAATAAAAGTAATCTCAGAAGATATTTTCAACTTTTACTGATTGTTCTGGCTGCAGGTTCAATATACCCAGTAATTTATTTAAAGACAAATTATCAGGAAACTATTTTGCAAGTTTTTGGTATGACATTACCTCAGTTGAATATTATATATTCGATTCTAGGGTTCGTATTTCTAATCGGTTATTTTCCAAGTGGAATATTGAGTGATAAGTTTTCAGCAAAAAAGTTATTGGCTATTTCACTTTTTGGTACAGCAATAGGAGGATTTTGGTTTGCACAAGTACCTAAATATACAAGTGTTATTCTTATATTCTCCATCTGGGGCGTATTCTCAGTATTTACGTTCTGGAGTGCACAAATGAAGCTTGTTAAGTTACTTGCTAAACCTGAAGAGGAAGGACGATTTTTCGGAATTCTTGATGGGGGACGTGGTGTTGTAGAAGCTGTGCTTGCCAGTATTGCAGTTATAATTTTTTCAAATATCCTGGGAAGCGGCACAGATGTTGTAGACAAGCGTTCTGCTATAATAGCAATCATTTATATGTATTCTTTCGTACTTTTGGTTGTTGCAGTGCTTATTGCAATCTTTGTAGAGGATGATAAGAAAGCAGTAAAACAAAGCGGAGTAAAGGCAGAAGTAGTAAAAAAGGAAAAGGTTAAGCTATCTGACTTTGGAAAAGTATTTAAAAATAAATATGTATTTATATTAGGCGGGATTATCTTTATGTCCTATGCAGTAACCTGGACAGTTTATTACCTCGGTGGATTTTTACAAACAAACATCCAGGTTGATGCAGTTAAAGTTGGACAAATCATGGTAATCGTTCTTTGGATGAGGCCTATAGGAGGAATTGTTGGTGGATTCCTGGCTGACAAATTTGGAAAAGGAAAGACCCTTGGAGGTGCTCTTTTACTAGCAGCTGTTTCTCTTATTCTTATAGCAATTATGCCTGTAGGTTTAAGCAAGGGTCTATTCTATTTATTAGTTATCGGAGCAGGTTTATTTATTTACGCAATCAGAGGAACCTATTGGTCTTTACTTGGTGATTGCAAAATTGACAACAGCATCGTAGGCGCTGCAATTGGATTTATCTCCGTACTTGGCTATTTGCCAGATATTTTACTACCCATATTCAACAACTCCTTATTCAAGACCTTCGGCGGTAATGGCGGTTATAATGCATACTTTATAAGCAGTGCAGTTTTTGGAGCTATAGGTATAGTTTTAGTTGTACTATTCACCAGACTTACAAAGCAAGCCAGCAAATCTGTACAACAAGGCAAGGAAGCAAAAACACTATAATGATTACCGGGTGGAATTGATGAAGATAATATGTATAGTTAAATTCATTCCTGATGTTGATAACTTTATATATGATTATGAGAAAAATGTATTGATCAGAGAAAATGTTAAATTAATACTGAATCCCGACGATGCTTGTGCCCTGGCTCTTGCTCTTAAAATCAAAGAAAGAAAGCCGGATGTATTTATAGAAATCGTCAGCATGGCACCATTAGGCATTGTCGGGTATCTGGAGGATTTATTAAGGAGAGGTGTTGACAAGGCAACTTTGATCTCTGATAAGCTGTACAGTGGCAGTGACACATATGCAACAAGTAGAATCATTTCTAAATATTTGGAGGGTGAAAGCTTTAACTGTATTCTAAGCGGAACTCATTCCTTAGATGGTGACACTGGCCACATCCCCGTACAGCTTGCAGAACTTTTACAAATCAACCAAATGTCTAATATTATAAGAGTTGATGAGAATAATATTAATGAAAAGTGTGTAATTGTTGATGTGGATTGTGAGAAAAGGGTTTCAAAATACGAGATGGAGCTTCCTGCTATTCTAAGTATAAGGAAAGAAAGCAAGTATAAGCTGCCCTTTGTCAAGTATAAGGATTTAAACCTGGATGTAAGTGACAGGATTTCAATAATTACCAATAAAGATTTGGGATTTCAAGAGGATGAGGTTGGTTTTGAAGGTTCCCTGACTAAAGTTGCAAAAACTTACACTAGGAAACTGGATAAGAAAGAAAAAATAGTTGTGACTATTGATGACGAGGGTATTGAAGTTGTTTATCAATTCCTTAAAACAAAAGGATTTGTTTAATATGAATAAAAGCTTAATTTATTTTGATGAAGAGAATTTTCAGAATTCCATTGATTTATTGGAAGTAGTAAGCCAGATTTATAAAGATAGTGAATATGAAACCTATGGTGTTGGATTTAATCATGATATTGAAATAGCAGATGGAAAATTTGATTACTTGATTAATGTCCAGGCTAAAAGAATTAAAAGCTATGATATTTTAAATATTACAAACTGCATGGAGGAATTGAATCAGATACATGATTTTGAAAGCATTCTTATTCCTGCAACACATATGGGAAGGATGCTTGCCCCAAGACTGGCTATGCGATTAAAAGTTGGACTGGTCGCAGATGTAACCAGAATTAATCATAGCGATACAGAAGTTGTGATGGTAAGGCCGGCTTTTGACGGGAAGATATTTGCTGGAATTGTTAACAGGAATTGCAGGCCTATTATGATGAGTATCAGACCTAATGTGTTTACTTATACTGCAGCACAAATGAAAGAAACTCAAAAAATGAAATTTCAGCCTTGTAAGGTGCAGGAAAGTAAAATAAAGCTGCTGGAAACAAGGGAGAAGGAAAAGGTAAAAGATATTAGAGAAAGTGAAATTTTAATTTCTGGCGGCGGTGGGGTAATTAATGATTTTGAACACATTAGGCTCCTTGCAGATGAACTTAATGGAATGGTGGCTGCAAGTAGAAGGATTGTGGACAGTGGAATTGCAACTCGAAGCATACAGGTTGGGCAATCTGGAAAAACAGTGAGCCCAAAGCTTTACATTGCATTAGGAATATATGGTTCTCTCCAGCATATTGAGGGATTAAAAGATGTTGAAAATATCATTGCAGTAAACACAAATAAAAATGCACCAATATGTAGTCTGGCAGATATTGTTATCGAGGGAGATGCAATAGAGTTCGTTGACAAATTAATAGCAAAAATTAGGAACGGCTAACCCATTTTCGCAATATGGGTTTGACACTACCAAAAAATTCGAGGGGGTAAAAATATGCAAATAACAGATTTTAACATGGATTATTTTTCATTAAAGGGAAAAAACGCAATTGTTACAGGAGGTAATACTGGATTAGGACAGGCGTTCTCTTTAGCACTGGCAAAGGGTGGAGCAAATATCTTTATGCCAAGTATTATGCCTGATGACCCAGAATTCAACAAATTAGTTGAAGCTGAAGGTGTAAAGGCAGTTTACATGTATGCTGATCTAACGAAACCAGGCGTTCCTAAAGAAATTGCAGATAAATGTGTTGAAGCCTTAGGAAGAATAGATATTTTGGTAAACTGTGCAGGTATATGTATTTGTGAAGAGGTTAGGGACTTCGGGAGAAAACAGTGGGATCCAATGATTAATATCAATCTTACTGCAGCATTTGAAATGAGCCATGAGGCAGCACTGTACATGATTCCACAAGAGAGTGGAAAAATCATTAACATTTGCTCAATGTTCTCATTCTTAGGTGGACAGTGGTCACCTGCTTATGCTGCTTCAAAACATGGTCTTGCCGGCTTAACAAAGGCATACTGTGATGAATTGGCACAGTACAATATTCAGGTAAACGGTATTGCTCCAGGATACTTCAAAACTAAGGTTGCAGAAGCTTCAATGAATGATCCTGAAAGAAATAAATGGATTGTAGACCATACACCTGAAGGAAGATGGGGGGATGTTGCTGATTTAATGGGTACAACAGTATTCCTTGCAAGCCAGGCTTCCCACTTTGTAAATGGCCATATCCTGGCAGTTGATGGTGGTTTCTTAACTAGATAATAAGCAATATATACAATAAAGTTAAGGCTTTTGTTTGCGACAATAACAATGTTTATTTCGTTTTCAGAAGCCTTAGTTTTTAAAAATACAGTAGCACTTTTTATTATAATTTATCGAATATCAGGAGGTAGACAAGTGGAGGAGAAATATTTTATTGGGGTAGACAGCGGTTCTCAAAGTACAAAGGTTTTTATATTTAGCCTAAAGGGTGAAGTAATCTGCAGCGCAAGTGAAGGACTCAAGCCTATGATGGCAAGAAAAGCAGGTTATGTGGAACATCCTGATGATGATTTGTGGGATAGCCTTAAAATAGTACTTAAAAAAGCAATGAAAGAGTTTAAAGGCGATGTAAAAGATATTATGGGATTGGGACTTTGCTCCATTCGCTGCTGCAGAGTTTTTATGAAAGCAGATGGAACACTGGCTGCACCGGTTATGAGCTGGATGGATGTACGTTCATATGAAACATTTAAGGATGATGATCCAAACATTAACTATACATGCCCAACTTCAGGGTATATAACACATCGTTTGACAGGAGAGTTCAAGGATACAGCAGCTAATGCCTTCCAGTGGCAATTCCCTGTAGATATGGATACCTGGGAGTGGTCAAAGAACGAAGAACACTTTAAGACTTTTAATATTCCAAGAGAAAAATTGCTTGATATACAAATGCCAGGTACAATTTTAGGATATGTTACTGAAGAAGCAGCCAAAGAAACAGGCTTACCTGTAGGGCTTCCTGTAGTAGCAACAGCAAATGATAAGGCAGTTGAAGCTCTTGGTTCAGGGCTTGTAGAGCCAAATGTAGGGCTTATTTCCCTGGGAACTTATATAGCTTCCATGGTTTGTGGTTCAGAAAATCAAGAAAACCCTTCTAATTTCTGGACTAATTTGTCCTGTATTCCTAACAGATATTTATATGAAAGCAATGGCATCAGACGTGGAATGTGGTTGATTTCATGGTATAAGAGCATCATAGGTGAAGAATATGCGCAAATGGCAAAAAGCGAAGGATATTCAGTAGAGGACTATTTGGCAAAGGAAGCAGCAAATGCACCGGCAGGAGCGGATGGCCTGCTGACAATTCCGGATTGGCTTGCACCGGCAAACCAGTTATATAGAAAAGGTGTTATCCTTGGCTTTGATGAACGTCACACAAGAGGGCACATTTATCGTTCCTTACTGGAAGGTATTGCACTAACTTTAAAAAATAACTATGATGCTATGATTAATGAGCTCAATATAAAACCGGAAAAAATTATTATTTGCGGCGGCGGTTCAAATAGCGATTTATATATGCAGATTTTTGCAGATATGTATGGTGTAAAAGCTGTTAGAAATGAAATCAATGGTGCAGCAGCATTAGGATCTGCAATATGTGTTGCTGTTGCTACAGGAGTATACAAGGACTTTAGTGAAGCAGCTAAAAACATGGTGAGACAAAGAGATGAATTTATTCCAAATGAAGAAAATCATAGGATATATAACAAAATAAATTCCCAAGCCTATCGCGATTTGCCAAAGCTTATAGAGCAAACCTTGAAGACAGTTTATGATGCCTGTAATTAATAATATATAGAAATAAAATGAGAAGAAAACTATTTGTGCAAATATCAATTGAATCCAGATGAATGAGCTGAAGAAAATTGACAAAAATAAATTCATGTACATTTAAAGCCATTTAGGGGGGATTAACATGAAAAAAATCAGACCTATCGCGTTCTGGCCGCCTGTAATACTCTTTGTTGCTGCAAGCTTTTACAACTTTATAAACAAAGAGGGCTTTGGCAAAATGATTAATTCTGCAAACTCATGGCTGCTTGGCAACTTTGCATGGGCCTTTAGCCTTGGCGTAATTATAATGCTTGGTGTTATTATTTTTATTATGTTTTCAAAGTTTGGTAATGTTAGAATCGGCGGACGGGAAGCTGCACCTATGCTGGATGATGTCAGATATTTTTCCATTACCCTCACCAGTATAATTGCAATAGGAATACTCTTTTGGGCAACTTCAGAACCCCTTTATCACTTAACAGCCCCGCCCCAATCCCTAAACCTTACACCCAATAGCCCTGAGGCAGTAGTATTTTCAATGTCAACTTTATTTATTCACTGGGGATTCCTGCCACTTGCAATATATGCTGTTCCTTCTATAATGTTTGCATTTGCCTTCTACAACATGAGAAAGCCTTATACACTGGCTTCAACTCTTACGCCTATATTTGGTGACAAGATTCTGAAAAAATGGGCACAGGGTATTGATGCAGTTTGCATGTATGCACTTATTGCAGGAATGGCTGCATCCCTTGGCACAGGAGTTCTTTCCATAGCCGGTGGACTCAAGTATCTGACTGGAGTTCAGACAGGAGCCTTCCTTTGGGCTATGGTTGATATTGCAGTTGTTGCAACCTTTGTAATATCCTCTATTACAGGGCTTTTCAATGGTATAAAAAAGCTATCGGAAATTAATTTTGGTGTGTTTCTTTTCCTTGCAGTTTTCGTTTTTGTATTCGGACCGACTGCCTTTATGCTTAACCTTGGAGTTGAGTCCTTTGCAAACTCAATTCAGAATTTCTTTACAAAGGCTGCCTTTACAGGGGCTGCTGCTGGAGATCCCTGGGCAGGAGGTTGGACAATATTCTATTGGGCAAACTGGCTTTCATGGGCTCCGGTTTCAGGTATGTTCCTTGGGAGAATTTCCTACGGCCATACTGTAAGAAAGGCACTTACTGTTCAATTTGTGCTGCCAGCATTGTTTGATATTGTATGGATGATGATATTTGGAGGAGCAGCAATAAAGCTTGAGCTTGCAGGAGGTAATCTTGTTAAAGCAATGTCTGCAGGACCGGAATTTGCAGTATATGCATTCCTTAGCAAATACCCGATTGCAGCGTTGACCATACCTGTTTTTATTTTAACCATGTTCTTATCCTATGTAACTGGTTCGGATGCCTACACTACAACCCTTGGAGGAATGAGTACAACAGGAATTTCACCTGAGGATCCGGAACCCTCCATGAGAATGAAAATTTTCTGGGGTGTTATTATAGGTACTGTATCCTGGATAATGATCACTACTGCAGGGGTTGATGGTATTAAGATGCTGTCTAATCTTGGAGGTGGACCTGCACTTATACTTGAACTGATAATGTCTGTGTCCCTTGTGAAGGTTGCAACCAAGCCTCAGCTATACGACGTCCGCAAGCAGGATTATACAGAGGATGGAACACCTATAAAGTCCAAAACTAAAAAGGCCACTATGTCAGAAAAAGTAGTTTTTGAAGACAATAAGAGCAAAAGTGCAAACTAGACTCATAAGGAGTTTTCATACTCATGGACATTGACTGCGAAAAATAACTGCAGATATGGACAATAAGATAATACTCACTTTCCATTTTTTATAAAAAATTTGAAATATTACGAGCAAGAAACAAAGAATAGGTTAATATTGCACATTGTAGGGAACGGCTCCGTGCCGTTCCCTACAAATATATAAAATACTAACATCTTTCTTAAACAAGGGTAAAGGTAAAAATGTGTTAAGTGAACTCGTTCAGCTTTAGCTGAACGAGTTCACTAATGCAGGTTTTCAACTAGTTAAAGACAGAAGTGAGCATCCAGATTTTGTTGTTCTTGGCTTTGACACTACATTAACCTATGAAAAGCTGTGGGTTGCTTGTGATTTTATAAGAGATGGTGTGGAA